>CAZTBY010000029.1:7106-12357 GCA_964612395.1 uncultured Clostridium sp.
AACTGGTAGATGCGACAGGAACAGACATGGGAATAGAAGGCGAAGATTATATAGCTGCAAAAAATGGAGATGATATAGTTTTAACAATAGATATGACAATTCAAGCAATTGCAGAAAAATATTTAAAACAAGCATGTATAGATAATGTTTGTACAGATGGAGGAAATGTTATAATTTTAAACCCAAAAAGTGGAGACATATTAGCAATGGCAACATACCCCAATTATGATTTAAACTCTCCATATCAAATAAATAACGAAGAACTAAAAGCTGTTTGGGAAACTTTAAGCAGTAGTGAAAAAAGTAACTATTTACTTCAAATGTGGAGAAATAAGGCGATATCAGATACTTATGAACCGGGTTCAACATTCAAATTAGTTACATCATCAGCAGCACTTGAAGAGGGAATAACAGATACAGATAAGGTCGGAGAATTTAATTGTTCTGGTTCGATTACAATAGCAGGATCTAAAATAAAGTGTTGGAGATACTATAGACCACATGGAAGCCAAAGTTTAAGAGAAGCTTTAATGAATTCATGCAATCCAGTATTTATAGGAATAGGGCAAAAACTAGGAATACATACCTATTATAGCTATTTACAAAAATTTGGACTATTATCTAAAACAGGAATAGATTTACCAGGTGAGGCAAACAGTATTTTTTTAAAGGAAGAAAAAGTTGGACCAGTAGAACTTGCAACAATTTCATTTGGTCAAAGATTTGAAATAACACCACTTCATATGGCAAAAATTGTAGGAACAATTGCAAATGGAGGAAAATCTGTAACCCCAAGAGTTGTAAAAGCAATAATAGACTCAAAAACAGGAGAAAAAAAGGAAATTACAATTAAACAAGGAGAACAGGTAATATCAAAAGAAAATGCAGATAAAGTTCTTAGCATGATGCAATCAGTTGTAGATGAGGGAACTGGAAAAAAAGCAAAAGTAGAAGGATACAACATAGGAGGAAAAACAGGAACATCAGAAGATGGAGTAAATACAGGAAAGCGTATAGCATCATTTGTAGGGGTAGCAGATATTACAGCCCCGGAAGTTGTAATAGTTGTAGTTTTATACAACCCAACAGGAGAAGGTGGGCACCAAGGAGGTGGTGTTGCAGCACCAGTAGCAGGTCAAATTTTAGGAGAAGTTTTACCATACATGAAAATAGCAAAACAAGAAGAAATAAAAGAAAACATAAAAATGCCAAATGTAACAGGATTAACATTTGAAGAAGCAAAGAAAACCTTAAAAAATGTAGGAATAGAAACAAGCAGCCAATTAGATACAGGAACAATTATAAAAGAACAATTACCGAAAGCAGGAATAGAAATAACAAATGAAACAAAGGTAATATTATATGGGGAATAAAATTTGAAATAAAACTAATAAAAAAGCTACCAAAATATTGAAAAATTAACCAATTTGTGATATTCTATATATTATGTAAAAATGGAGAGTGAGAATAATGAAAGACCAAATTTTAAAAATCAAAGAAAATGCAAAAAATGAAATTCAAAAAGCTGAAACACTACAAGATTTAAACGAAACACGTATTAAGTTTTTAGGTAAAAAAAGTGAATTAACTGCTGTTTTAAGAGGAATGGGAGCATTATCAGCTGAGGAAAGACCGATTATTGGAGCCTTTGTGAATGAAGCAAGAGACGAGATAGAAGCAGGAATTGAATTAAAAGAAAACGAATTAAAACAAAAAGCAATGAACGAAAAACTAAACAAAGAAAAAATTGATATTACAATGCCAAGTGAAAAAACAGATATTGGTTCTATTCACCCAATTACAGGTGTTATAGATAACATAAAAGAAATATTTTTAGGTTTAGGTTATAAAATTGCAAGTGGACCAGATATAGAAAAAACATATTATGTTTTTGATCAATTAAATACACCAATAGATCACCCAGCAAGGGATTTACAAGATACTTTTTACATAAATGATAATATAGTATTAAGATCTCAAACATCTTCAGTACAAATTCGTGTAATGGAAAGTCAAAAACCACCAATTAAAATAATATGTCCAGGTGCAGTTTATAGATCAGATAGTGTTGACCCAACACACTCACCTGTATTTCATCAAATAGAAGGACTAGTTGTAGACAAAGGAATAACAATGTCAGACCTAAAAGGAACACTTGAAACATTTGCTAAAAAATGTCTTGGAGAAAATACCAAAATTAGGTTTAGACCACACCATTTCCCATATACAGAGCCAAGTGCAGAAGTTGACGTATCATGCTTTGTATGTAAAGGAAAAGGATGTAGAGTATGTAAAAATGAAGGCTGGATAGAACTTTTAGGTTGTGGAATGGTTCACCCAGTAGTTTTACAAAATTGTGGAATAGACCCAAATGTTTATTCAGGCTTTGCCTTTGGTTTTGGAGCAGAAAGAATTGCAATGGCAAAATATGGAATAGATGATATGAGGCTTCTGTATGAAAATGATGTAAGGTTTTTAAAACAATTTTAAATTTGAAAAATAAAAGAGGAGATATATATGAAAACTAGTGTAGAATGGTTAAGAGATTATGCGGATGTTAATGTTGATGTACATACATTAGCAGATAGATTAACAATGACAGGTTCAAAAGTTGAGACAATTGAACAAAAAGGAAATGATATAAAAAATGTTGTTGTAGGTAAAATATTAGAAATAACAAAACATCCAGATGCAGATAAATTAATAGTTACAAAGGTTGATGTAGGAACTGAAAAGCTACAAATTGTAACAGGTGCAGATAATGTAAAGGTGGGAGACATTATTCCAATTGCAAAAGATGGTGCAGAGCTTCCTGGTGGAGTAAAAATAAAAACAGGCAAACTAAGAGGGGTAGAGTCTTGTGGAATGATGTGTGCTGTAACAGAGCTTGGACTTGATTTAGAAGATTACCCAGGACAAATTGAACATGGTATAATGCTCCTTCCAAAAGAATTTGAAAGTTTAATTGGAAAAGATATAGTTAAAGTTTTAAATCTAAAAGAAGATATATTAGATTTTGAAATTACATCAAATAGACCAGATTGCTTCTCAATAGAAGGCTTAGGACGTGAAACAGCAATTGCATTAAATGAAAATTTTAGAGATCCACATAAAGAGTTAAATAAAGAAGTAAAGACAGTAGAAAAAATTGAAAACTTTAAAGTTGATGTTGAGGCAAAAGACCTTTGCTACAGATATATTGCAAGAGTTTTAAAAGATGTTCAAATTAAAGAATCACCAGAATGGATGAGAAGAAGATTAAATGCTTGTGGAGTAAGAGCAATAAACAACATAGTAGATATAACAAATTATGTAATGCTAGAATTAGGACAACCAATGCATGCATTCGATATTGAAAATGTTTCCGGAAAACACATAATTGTAAGAAGAGCAAAGGAAAATGAAAAAATTACAACATTAGATGAAATAGAAAGAACTTTAAATACAGATAACTTAGTAATAGCAGATGAAGAAAAACCAGTTGCAGTAGCAGGTGTAATGGGAGGAGCAAATTCAGGAATTACAGATGAAACAAAAACAGTAGTATTTGAAGCTGCAACATTTAACAGAGGAAGTGTTCGTTTAACTGCTAAAAAGTTAGGCTTAAGAACAGAAAGCTCAAGCCGTTTTGAAAAAGGTTTATCACCAGAAATAGCCTTAAGAGCAATAAATAGAGCAGTAGAGCTTGCAGAACAAATTGGAGCAGGCAAAGCAGTTGATGAAAAAATTGACGTATATCCAGAAAAAGAAGAACAAAAAGTAATTCCATTCGAACCAGAAAAGGTAAATGCATTACTTGGAATGAACATATCTAAAGAAGAAATAGTAGATATATTAACAAAACTTGGGATAGAAGTAAAAGGCGAAAGCTTAGTAATACCATACTTTAGAGTAGACTTAAATTTAACTGCAGATATTGCAGAAGAAGTAATAAGAATACATGGATATAATACACTAAATAGTACATTAATAAATGCAGAAAGTACAGTTGGTGCAAAAACAAAAGCACAAAAATTACAAGATAAAGTAAAAGACTTACTTGTAGAAAAAGGATTTTCAGAAATGTATGCATTTAGCTTTATAGGACACAAGGATTTTGAAAAATGTAAATTAGACAGTGAAAAAGCAATAAAAATATCAAACCCATTAGGAGAAGAATTTTCACTTATGAGAACATCTATGATGCCAACAGTAATGCAATCCATGGCAACAAACTATAATAAGAAGAACAAAAATGTTCAATTATTCGAAATTGGAAAAACATATACAGACGAGCAGAGAAATATTGCAAAAGGAGAAGTAGCAACAGAAACAGAGCAGATTGCATTTGCAGTATATGGAAAAAATGCAGATTTTTATATTGTAAAAGGTATAATTGAAAATATACTAGAAGTTTCAAATATTGCAAAGTATACATTAGAAAGAGAAAATGAAGTAACCCTACACCCAGGGAAAAGTGCAAAAATTCTAATAGGAAAAGATAAAATAGCAAGTTTTGGAGAAGTTCACCCAGAGGTTCTAGAAAACTATGGTATAAATGAAAAAGTATATTATGCAGTAATAGATGTAGAAAAATTTACAAAATATGGAAAAGACAATAAAAAATACACACCAATTCCAAAATATCCAGCAGTAGAAAGAGACATTGCTCTAGTAGTAGATGAAGATGTTGAAGTTGGTCAAATTGAAAACATCATATCTAAAAAAGCAAAGAACATACTAGAAAGAACAGAGCTATTTGATGTATACAGAAGTGATAAACTTGGAGAAAACAAAAAGAGTGTAGCATATGAGCTAATCTTTAGGGCACAAGATAGAACTTTAACAGATGATGAAATTAAAAACACAATGGAAGTTATAATAAAAGAATTGCAAGCAAATTTAGGAGCAGAATTAAGAAGCTAAAAACATTTTTTGATATTTATACTACTAACAAAATGTTGAAATATATTTTGTTAGTATTTTTTACGGAAATGTTTCAAAAATATTACATTAACATTACAACAATATTACAATAATAAAACATTTTAATGACAATGCGACAATGTATTGAAAAAAATGTAGAAAAATGTTAATATAAAGTTGCAGTATGGACATGTGCTTATGAAAGGATGATTTTAGTGAGGAAAAGAAACAAAAAAATTTCAGGTAGTAAAATATTTAAAATAATTTTCTTTATAATTGCAATACCAATTCTTTTAATGAGTATTGTAGTTATGTATAAAGCAAATAAATATCCAAATAAAGTACC
>CAZTBY010000030.1:0-11988 GCA_964612395.1 uncultured Clostridium sp.
TGCAAAAGCAGTTGGAAAAGTTATTCCAGAATTAAATGGAAAATTAACAGGTATGGCATTTAGGGTACCTACAGTAGATGTATCAGTTGTAGACTTAACATGTAATCTAGAAAAATCTGCAACATATGAAGAAATATGTGCAGCAGTAAAACATGCATCAGAAAATGAGCTTAAGGGAATACTAGAATATGTTGATGAAGATGTTGTATCATCAGACTTTATACATGATCCACATACATCAATATTTGATAGTAAAGCTGGTATTCAATTAACAGATAATTTTGTTAAATTAGTTGCTTGGTATGATAATGAATGGGGTTACTCAAACAAGTTAGTTGATCTAGCAATATATATTTCAAAGAAATAAATAGATTTTTAGGGCGAGCTTTGCTCGTCCAAAAAATGTTTAAGAAGGAGGAAAAGCATGAATAAAAAAACAGTTAGGGATATTAATGTTACAGGGAAGAAAGTTCTTGTAAGATGTGATTTTAACGTTCCATTAGATAAAGAAACAGGGAAAATTACAGATAACAGAAGGATAAGAGCAGCAATACCAACAATACAATATTTAATTGACAACAATGCAAAAGTTATACTTTGCTCACATTTAGGAAGACCTAATGGAGAATTTAATTTAAAATATTCTTTAAAACCAGTAGCAGAGGAACTTTCTAAATTATTAGGTAAAGAAGTTAAACTTGCGAAAGATGTTATTAGAGAAGATGCTGAAAGGCTTACATCCGAAATTAAAGAACAAGAAGTTGTACTTTTAGAAAATGTAAGATTCCACAAAGAAGAAGAAGAGAACAACCCAGAATTTGCTGAAAAGCTGGCTTCATTTGCTGAAATATATGTAAATGATGCTTTTGGAACAGCACACCGTGCCCATGCTTCAACAGCAGGAGTTGCAGATTATTTACCGGCAGTATCTGGTTTCTTAATAGAAAAAGAATTAGAATTTTTGGGAAATGCGTTAGATAATCCCCAAAGACCTTTTATTGCAATACTTGGAGGAGCAAAAGTTTCAGATAAAATTGGTGTAATAGAAAATTTATTAGATAAAGTTGATACACTAATTATAGGTGGAGGAATGGCATATACATTCTATAAAGCACAAGGGCATAGCATAGGAACATCAATATGTGAAGAAGATAAAATAGACTTAGCAAATAATATATTAAATAAAGCTAATGAAAAAAATGTAGAAATCTTACTTCCAGTAGATAATCACGTTTCAGCAGAATATTCAAATGAAGCTGAAGATAAATACGTAGAAAGTTTAGAAATACCAGAAGGTTTTATGGGACTAGATATAGGACCAAAAACAATAGAACTTTTCAAAAATGCAATAAAAAATGCAAAAACTGTAGTATGGAATGGACCACTTGGAGTAACAGAATTTTCAAAATTTGAAGAAGGAACGAAAGCTATTGCAAAAGCTTTAGCAGAGACTGAAGCAGTAACTGTAATAGGTGGAGGAGATTCAGCCGCAGCAGTAGAAAAATTTGGGCTAGCAGGCAAAATGACACATATTTCAACAGGTGGAGGAGCTTCTTTAGAGTTCTTAGAAGGAAAAGTATTACCAGGTATAGCATGTTTAAATAATAAATAATGGAGGGATAAAACACAATGAATAATAGAAAAATGGTAGTTATATTAATGATTATTGTTGCAGTGTTAATAGTGGCACTTGTAGGAGCAATTATATATATCGTACTTCAACAACAAAAAATTGCCAATAATAGTACAACAGTAAATACTAGTAACAAATTAGATAATAATATAAACAATACAAATAATGAGGATTTAGATAATACAAACAACACAACAGATGAACTAGATGGAGTTGATGAACAAACAAAAGATATTGTTATAAGAACTTTTAATGCCCAATTCACAGCATATGAAGGCGAAAAAGTTTCAAGTAGACAGATAAAAGCTCTAATTTCAATTATTGAAACAAATAATTCAACAAGAACAGATGAACATACAGTAAATATAAGTAGTAATGGAATAACAAAAGCAGATGATGTTTTATCAACCAAAGTTTATAAAGTTGAAGTTTTATTTGATGTTGAAGGATATATAAATGAAGTAGAAATTACAGAAAATGGGGATGCTCAAGATACTACAGAACAACCATCAACAAATCAACCAGGAGATATATCAACATTAGTATTTAACTCAAAATTTAACTACTATATTGGAGATATAACTGGTAGTAAAATAAATGATTTACTAAAAATTGCACAAGATAGTGTAACTAACTATCCAGAACACCCATTAACAATTAGTTCAAATACTTTAACAGATTTAAATGAGATTGTTCCAACAGAGACATACAGAGTTACACCATCTTACGATACAGCAGGATATATAAATACACTAAATATTGATAAAATAATATAACGGAAAGGAATTTATATATGAGAAAAAAAGTAATAGCTGGAAATTGGAAAATGAACATGCTTCCAAATGAAGCAATATCATTTCTAAATACTCTTGCACCATTAGTAGCTAATGCCGAAAGCGAAGTTGTTTTATGTGTACCATACACAGATTTGTTTTATGCATTACTAACGGCTCAAGGAACTAATATTAAAATAGGTGCTCAAAATATGCACTGGGAGGAAACTGGAGCATATACAGGCGAAGTTTCTCCAGAAATGCTAAAATCAATAGGTGTTCAATATGTAATAATAGGACACTCAGAAAGAAGAGCATACTTTGCAGAAACAAATGAAACTGTTAATAAAAAACTAAAATCTGCACACAAAGTTGGTTTAAAACCTATTGTATGTGTAGGAGAAAGCTTAGAAGAGAGAGAGCAAGGTATAGCTAAAAAAGTTGTACAAAACCAAGTAAAACAAGGTTTGAAGGACTTGACAAATGCCGAAATTGAAAGTACAATAATTGCGTATGAACCAATTTGGGCAATTGGTTCAGGAAAAACTGCAACAAAAGAGGATGCAAACGAAACCATAAAATGGATTAGAGAAGAAGTTGCAGAAATGTATGGAAGAGAAAGTTCTGAAAAGGTAATAATTCAATATGGTGGAAGTGTAAAATCATCAAATGCGAAAGAACTTTTTGAAATGTCTGATATAGACGGAGGACTTGTTGGAGGAGCAAGTTTGAAACCAGTAGAATTCGCAAAAATCGTTAATTACAAGGAAGGATAATATATGGATAAAAAAGTAACAATGTTAATGATATTAGATGGATTTGGAATAAATGAAAGAACAGAAGGTAATGCAATAGCACTTGCAAATACTCCAGTTCTAGATAAAATTTTTAAAACAAACCCAAACACAACAATAAAAACAAGTGGCTTAGATGTAGGTTTACCAGAAGGTCAAATGGGAAATTCTGAAGTAGGACACACAAATATAGGTGCAGGAAGAATAGTTTATCAAGAATTAACAAGAATAACAAAATCAATAGAAGATGGAGATTTCTTCAGTTTACCAGAGCTAGTAGAAGCAATAGAAAACTGTAAGAAAAATAATTCTAAATTGCACATTATGGGCTTACTATCAGATGGGGGTGTGCATAGCCACATACGTCATTTATATGCAATACTAGAACTTGCAAAAAGAAGAGATTTTGAAAATGTATATGTACATTGTTTCTTAGATGGACGTGACACTCCGCCAGCATCAGGTGAAGGATATATCGCTGAACTAGAGAAAAAAATGGAAGAAAAAGGCGTTGGAAAAATAGCAAGTATCCAAGGTAGGTTTTATGCAATGGATAGAGATAAAAGATGGGAAAGAGTTCAAAAAGCATATGATGCATTAGTTAATGGAGTTGGAGAAAAAGCTACATCTGCAACAATTGCAATTGAAGACTCATATCAAAAGGAAATTTTTGATGAATTTGTAGTTCCAACAGTAATTTGCAATGGAGACGATACTCCGATTGCAACAATAAGCGAAAATGATTCTGTAGTATTTTTTAACTTTAGACCAGATAGAGCAAGAGAAATTACAAGAAGTTTAGTAGATAAAGAATTTACAGGCTTTGAAAGAAAATATTTCCCATTATACTATGTGGGCTTTACAAACTATGATGACACCATTGAAAATGTTCATATAGTATTTAAGAAAGAAGAAATAAAAAATACATTTGGTGAAATTGTTTCTAAAAGAGGTTTAACACAATTAAGAATAGCTGAAACTGAGAAATATGCACATGTTACATTCTTTTTCAATGGAGGAGAAGAAAAACAATATAATGGAGAAGATAGAATTTTAGTACCATCTCCAAAAGTTGAGACATATGATATGCAACCAGAAATGAGCGCAATAGAAGTAACAGATAAAGTAGTAGAAGCAATAGAAAGCAAAAAATATGATGCAATAATTTTAAATTATGCAAACCCAGATATGGTTGGTCATACAGGAAGCTTAGAAGCAGCAATAAAAGCAATAGAAACAATAGATACATGTGTTGGTAGAGTTTATGAAGCAATAAATAATACAAATGGAGTACTTTTAATGACAGCAGACCATGGTAATTCAGAACAAATGATAGATTATACTACAGGTGAACCACATACAGCACATACAACAAACCCAGTACCACTTGTATTAATTGGAAAAAATTCTCAATTAAAACCAGGAAGATTATCAGACCTAGCACCAACAATGCTTGAAATAATGGGAATAGAAAAACCAGCAGAAATGACAGGCGAAAGCCTTATCATAAATAATTAATTTATAGGAGGAATTAGTATGAAGGATTATTTAGCAATTGAAGAAGTTAGAGCCTTAGAAATATTAGACTCTAGAGGAAACCCAACAGTACAAGTTGAGGTTGTAACAGAAGATGGTTCAAATGGTGTAGCAATGGTACCATCAGGAGCATCAACAGGAAGTTTCGAAGCAGTTGAACTAAGAGATGGGGACAAATCTAGATATTTAGGAAAAGGTGTAATAAAAGCAGTAACAAATGTTAATGAAATAATTGCACCAGAACTAGAAGGAATGAATGTATTTGAGCAAGTAGAAATCGATAAAAAATTAATCGAATTAGATGGAACAGAAAACAAAGGTAGATTAGGAGCAAATGCAACATTAGGTGTATCACTTGCAGTTGCAAGAGCAGCAGCAAATGCACTTGGAATGAGCCTATATAGATATATTGGTGGCACAAATGCAAAAACATTGCCAATTCCAATGATGAACATTATGAATGGTGGAAAACATGCCGATTCTACTTTAAGTGTGCAAGAGTTCATGATTATGCCAATAGGAGCATCAAGCTTTAAAGAATGTTTACGTATGTGTGCAGAAGTTTACCATAATTTGAAAAGTGTATTGAAAGAAAGAGGACTATCTACTGGAATAGGTGATGAAGGTGGATTCGCACCAATGGTAAAAAATGAAGAAGAAGCCCTAGATACAATAGTTGAAGCAATAAAAAAAGCAGGATATGAACCAGGTAAAGATATTTGCTTAGCATTAGACTGTGCTGCAACAGAAATGTATGATGAGGCAAAGAAGATAGGAAAAGATGGAATGTATTATTTCTGGAAAATAGGAGAATTAAAAACAGTTGATGAAATGATAGATTTCATGAGTGAATTAGTAGAAAAGTATCCAATAATTTCAATAGAAGATGGTTTAGCAGAAGAAGATTGGGACGGATGGAAAAAACTTACAGATAAATTAGGAAGCAAAATTCAAATAGTTGGAGACGACCTATTTGTAACAAATATAAAGAGATTACAAAAGGGACTAGACCTAAAAACAGCAAACAGTATACTAATCAAATTAAACCAAATTGGAACATTAACAGAAACATTAGATGCAATAGAACTTGCAAAGAAAAACGGATATATAGCAGTTGTATCACATAGATCAGGAGAAACAGAAGATACAACATTAGCAGATGTTGCAGTTGCAATGAATGCAGGACAAATAAAAACAGGTGCACCATGTAGAACAGATAGAGTTGCGAAATACAACAGACTATTAAACATAGAAGACGAACTAGGAAAAACAGCAATATATCCAAATAAATTAAGATAAAAAATATAGGTAATGAATAATAGCAATATTATTCATTACCCAAACATTGGGGTGTCGCCAAGTGGTAAGGCATCGGACTCTGACTCCGACATTCCGTAGGTTCGAATCCTACCACCCCAGCCATAAAAATACTATGAATATAACTATATTTAAGTATTTAATATTAATAATGAACAATGAGGAGAAAGGCATGAAGTATAAAATACTAGAGATTACTAAAGACAATGAAAGAAATTACTTAGAACAAGTAGCAAACTTAGAGCAAGTAGTTTTAGCCAATATGGAAAAAAATGGACAAAAAGGACAATTATTCCCAACAGGAGCAGAAGATATTTCTACTTATATTCATTCAAAAGAAAACACAGTTTTAGTTGCAGTTGATGAACGGTAATGTAATAGCTGCAACATACATAACACAAGGTCAAAATGCATTTATATATAACGACATAACAAAATATTTTAAATATGGAGAAGAATATGATGAGTATGTGAAAGGCTTATATCCAAATGAACTAGAATACAAAAGAGATATGCTTGAAACATACCAAATAAAAATAGAAGCATATAGATATGCAAAAGAAAAAGTGCTTGAAGAATTTCCACAATATGGTGGAGATATAATGGCTTTTTTAGAGCATGAATTACAAGAACCTAATAATGGATTTCATGAAAAAAGCAAATTAAGAGAAAAATTAAACTCATACATGTCTGAATATATTCAAGGAATGGAACCTATAAAACCAGGTATAAGTAAGATGTATCAAAGATTTTACTGGTTTACAGCAGACAAAATTTCTAAAGAGTTTGGAAAAGAAAATGTAAAGCCAAAAGGATTAGATACAAAAGAATTAGAAACATTTTTAAGTGAAGAAGAAAGAGAGTATCAAAAAATACTTGATAGCGGACCATTAGTTATTCATGAAAGACCAAATTTTGATGTAGAAAAATACTACAACTCTACATCGTCAAATGCTATAGAATTGGATACGTATATAACAGACCCAAGAGGCAGAAAATTGGGACTTGCAAGAATTTTATTATTAGAGGGTATAGATAAGCATATGCAAGATTTCTTTGCGAAACCAGAAAACCAAGAAATTTTCTTATGTTCAACACTGCATAGAGATAATCTATCATCAAAATATGTTTCAGAATTTTTTGGATTAACAGATAGCTTATATGTAAAGAGACGAGATGGAATTAATAGGGAAGTTCACATTTGCAAAATAGGTAGAGATGAATATGAAAATTATTTAAATCATATGAGGAAAAGAGTGGCAGTTTTATATGGATATAATCCAAATGGAATTTCTATTTCAAGAGAAGATAGATTAAATGTTCTTATGGAACAATTACAATATGAAGAAGGAGAAATAGTCAGACTACAAAACGTTGCACCAAATAACCAGAGATATAATGGACACATTGATTTTGCTCAAAGAAAAATAAATAAAGTGGCATTACTTAAGGAGAAAATAGAAGAACTACAAAAAACAAAGCAAGAGGAGAGTGAAAGATAGATGAATAAAGAATATTCATGGCCAATAGAGCCAAAATATAAAGTAACAGAGCATGATAAATATGGAATAAGGAAAAATCACTATGTACTTTTTAAAGAGAGAGCTCATTCAGGGTTTGATATTACAGCAGATATAGGAACAAAGGTGCACCCAATCACAACTGGTAAGGTATTACTTGCTGAGTTTGATGGAACAACAACAGAAGGAATAGATGCTTTCAATGATGGATATGGAAATAAGGTTGAGATTTTAAATAATGATGGTAGAAGAGTTGTATATGGGCATTTAAGAGAAATATATGTAAAACCAGGAGATATTGTTACAACAGAAACTCTTATAGGAATAACTGGATGTAGTGGTGGGTCTAGGGTTCCACATTTGCATTTGGAAATAAGAAAAGAAAATACAGATAACACAGGGTTAGATTACACAATTGACCCATTAACTGTTCTTCCAGAAAAGCATTTAGAAAAATTAACTGAGAAATTCAAACAAGAGCCATATGCTAATCTTTGGAAAAAAATGGCATCATCTGAACCTTGGAGTTTTGTTGAGGATGACATACCATATAGGGAAGATAAAAATTATATAAGATAGAAGTACTAAACAAACAAATTGTCATAAAATTTACTAAATTTATATTGCAAAAAAAAAATCTTAATGTTATAATTCAGATGAAAACAGAGAAAATATATAAAGGTAGGTAATGAGAATGAATAACGAAATGTATGAAATTATGAAAAATAAGCAAGGTTTTATAGCTGCACTAGACCAAAGTGGTGGAAGCAGTAGTAAAACTTTAAAAGCATATGGGATTGAAGAAAATGAATACAGTTCAGAAGAAGAAATGTTTAACTTAATACATGAAATGAGAAAAAGAGTATTTACAAGTAAATCATTTACAAACGAACATATAGTGGGTGCAATTTTATTTGAAAAGACAATGCTCTCAAAAGTAAATGACGAATTTACAGCAGACTATTTATGGAATGAAAAGAAAATAGTTTCTTTCTTAAAAGTTGATAAAGGACTAGCAGAACAAGCAAACGGAGTAAAATTAATGAAAGAAATTCCAAATCTAATGGAAGAATTAAAAGAAGCTAGAGAGAAGAACGTATTTGGAACAAAAATGAGATCAGTAATATATGAGGCAAATGAAGAAGGAATAAAAGCTGTAGTTGCACAACAATTTGAATTTGCAAAGATCATATGTGATGCAGGATTAGTTCCAATTATAGAACCAGAAGTTGACATTTATGCTCCAGAAAAGGAAAAATGCGAGGAAATATTAAAAGCTGAAGTAAAAGTACAATTAGATAAATGGAACCAAGCTGATAAAATTATGTTTAAGTTTACAATACCAACAGTTTCAAATCACTATTTAGATTTGTATAACTATGAATGTGTTTTAAGAATAGTAGCTCTATCAGGTGGCTATAACATAGAAGAAGCGGTTAGATTACTTGCACAAAATAATAAAATGATAGCAAGCTTTTCAAGAGCATTATTACAAGACTTAAATGTACATCAAACACAAGAAGAATTTGATGAAAAATTAAATAATGTAATAGTAAAAATATATAATGCATCAATAACTTAAAGAACCTAGAAACATAACAAAACTTTACAAACAAGCAAAATTAGTGTATAATGAAACTGATATGAGTAGTATCTCATATTAGTTTCTTTTTTCACTAATTAGTGAGAGTAGTATCCTCAAAACTTTTTGGTTTTACATAAATATAAATACATCAATAAAAGATTTAGGAGGAAAAGAAAATGGACGTTTACGAAATGGAAGGAATTAGTTTTTTGCTTTATGCTGTAATGATTGTATTGGGTATTTGGAATTATAAAAACACATCTAGTACATCTTTACGTATAAGTTCTTCCTTTGGGGTAGGATTAATTATTTACCAGTTTATTATTTTAAAGCAACAAATGGCAATGGAAGAATATATAGCTACAATTGCATCACGTATTGTTTGTGTAGGAATTGTAATATATGTAATTGGAAATATGATAGTATATTATAGCATTAAAAATAAACTATAATAAAGGAGTCCGTACAAGAGCAACTAGCCGTTAGGCTAGTGCTCTTTGTTTTAGTGTATTTTAATAAAGAAACAGTATAATAAAATATTGGAAAATTATATAAAAAATGATACAAAAACTTAAAAAACGACCAAAAGTGTGCTATAATATTTAACAGCTTTAAAAGTTAGAAAGAGGATGAAAATGAAAGAAATTATACATGTAGGCATAGACGTTGGATCAACAACAGTAAAAATTGTTGTAATGAATAATAAACATAAAGTGCTCTATACAACATATAAAAGACATTTTTCAGACACAAAGAATACAGTATGTAATTGTTTAGAAGAATTAGTAGATACATTTCAAAATTATGATATGACAATTGCATTAACAGGTTCTGGTGCATTATCAGTATCAGAATTTTTAAGCTTACCATTTATTCAAGAAGTGGTTGCTTGTAAAAGAACAGTTGAAAAATATATACCACAAACAGATGTAGTAATAGAACTTGGTGGAGAAGATGCTAAAATTATATATTTTGGTAGATCAATTGAGCAAAGAATGAATGGAACATGTGCAGGTGGAACAGGAGCATTTTTGGATCAAATGGCAACATTACTTAATACAACTACCCCAGGTTTAAATGAACTTGCAAAAAACTATAATACAATTTACCCTATAGCTTCAAGATGTGGGGTTTTTGCAAAAACAGATATACAACCATTATTAAATGAAGGAGCAGCAAAAGAAGATATTGCGGCATCTATATTTCAAGCAGTAGTTAATCAAACAATATCAGGTTTGGCTTGTGGAAGACCAATAAGGGGAAAAGTAGCATTCTTAGGAGGACCACTTAGTTATTTATCAGAACTTAGAAAAAGATTTATAGAAACACTAGAATTGAAACCAGACGAGATAATCATTCCAGAAGATGCACACCTTTTAGTAGCCAAAGGTGCAACTTTAGATTCAATGAACTATAAGCCAATATCAGTGGAAAAACTAAAAAGCAAAATAGAGCTTTTAAAAAATTATCATGACACAACAGAAGATTCTTTAAAACCACTATTTACAATTGAAAATGAATATAAAGAATTTAAAGAAAGACACAGTAAACATACTGTGCCCAAAAGAGATTTAGCAAAATTTAGTGGAGATTGTTTTCTAGGAATTGATGCAGGTTCAACAACAAGTAAAATAGCATTAATAGATGATGAAGGAAATTTGCTATATTCTGCATACAAAAACAATGAAGGAAAACCATTGCAAACAGTAATTAGCATGTTAAAAGAATTATATAGTGTATTACCTAAGAAGGCAGTTATAAGATATGCCGGTTCAACAGGATATGGGGAAAAGTTAATGCAAACTGCATTAAGCCTAGAAATGGGAGAAATAGAGACAATTGCCCATTATACTGCAGCTAAAAAATTTATGCCAGATGCTACAAGTATTGTAGATATTGGTGGACAAGATATGAAATATATAAAAATTAAAAATGGTGCTATAGATAATATAATGCTAAATGAAGCTTGTTCCTCAGGGTGTGGTTCATTTATAGAAACATTTGCAAAGAGCTTGAATTTAAAAATAGATGAATTTGTAGAAGAAGCAATAAAATCAAATAGACCAGTAGACTTAGGTTCAAGATGTACAGTATTTATGAACTCAAAAATAAAACAAGCTCAAAAAGAAGGATACAAAGTAGGAGATATATCAGCAGGACTTTCATATTCAGTTATAAAAAATGCAATACAGAAAGTTATGAAAATAAGAGATGTTGAAACTTTAGGAGATTCAATAGTTGTACAAGGTGGTACTTTCTATAATGATGCTGTTTTAAGAGCATTTGAACTTATAGTTGGAAAGGAAGTTATAAGACCAGATATAGCAGGACTTATGGGTGCATATGGTATTGCTGTTCTTGCAAAAGAAGAATTCGAAACTAAGAACAATAAAAACTATGTATCACAAATTACTAAAAATGAGGAACTAGATAATTTAAAAGTTACAGTAGTACATACAAGATGTCACGGATGCGAAAATAAATGCTTACTTACTATAAATGAATTTTCAACAGGCAAAAGATTTATAACAGGTAATAGATGTGAAAAAGGGGCTGGAATAGAAAAAAACAAAACTCAATTACCAAATATATATAAATATAAATACCAAAGACTATTTGGATATAAACCATTAGCTGAAGAAGATGCAAAACGTGGTACTATTGGAATACCTAGGGTTTTAAATATATACGAAGATTATCCATTTTGGTTTACTTTATTTACAAATTTAGGGTTTAGAGTAGTTTTATCAGAAAAAAGTGATAGAAAAACTTATGAAAAGGGAATGGAATCAATGCCTTCAGAATCAGTTTGCTACCCAGCAAAACTAAG
>CAZTBY010000031.1:0-11744 GCA_964612395.1 uncultured Clostridium sp.
CTAGTGCTTTATCTATTGCTAAATATGCACAGTTCGATTTTTTAGATAATGCCACATATAATGCCGCTTCTGCAAGTATTATTCTTGCTTCTGGCATACCTACATTTGTTGTTGCTTGCATTGCTGATGTTGCAACCACTAGTGCTTTGGGGTTAGCTAATCCAACATCTTCTGATGCTGCAATTACAATTCTTCTTGCTAAAAATACTGGGTCTTCGCCCCCATCTATTGCTCTTGCAAGGTAAAATACTGTTGCATCTGGGTCGCTACCTCTCATTGATTTTACAAATGCACTTATATTATCATAATGGCTGTCTCCAGATTTATCAAACATCGTTTTTTTCTTGCCCATACATTCTGCTGCAATTTCTTGTGTGATTTTTATTGTTCCATCTTCATTCATTTCTGTTGTAAGTACTGCAAGTTCTAGTGTATTTAATGCTGTTCTTACATCCCCACCTGATAATTTTGCAATAGCTTCCAATGTACCATCTTCAATATCTATTTTGTAGTTTCCAAGTCCCTCTTTATTTATTAAAGCATTTTTTAATATTTTAAAAATATCTGTATATGTTAAAGGGTTTAGTTTTACTACCATTGACCTTGAGATCAGCGCCTTATTTACTGAAAAATATGGATTTTCGGTTGTTGCACCAATTAATATAATTGTTCCATTTTCTACAAATGGAAGCAATGCATCTTGTTGCAGTTTATTAAATCTGTGTATTTCATCTATAAATAAAATACATTTTCCTGATGGGTTAAATAAACTATTCTTAGATTCTTCAACAGCTTGTTTAATATCTGCAACTCCTGCCGTTACAGCATTTAACTGAATAAACTTATATTTAGTTGTGTTGCTAATTACCTTGGCTATTGATGTTTTACCACAGCCAGTTGGGCCCCAAAGAATAACACTTGTTAACCTATCTGCTTTTATTGTTCTGTATAGTATTTTATCTTTTCCTAAAACTTCTTCTTGTCCAACAAATTCTTCTAGTTTTGTTGGGCGAACTCTATGTGCTAAAGGCTCCATACTGTTTCACTTCCTTATTTTCCAAGTATTGATAATGCCTTTTTTATTATTTCTTCCACAGTTAAATTTTGTGTTTCAAATTTTTCTAATACCTTTTCTATTTCTTTTCTAGTATATCCTAAAACCTGTAAGGCAACAACTGCTTCAGCATCTTTTTCGCTTTCGTGAATTGCCTCTACTACTTGTTCATTTTTGCTTATTGTTTGTTCTGTTTTTAATTTATCCTTTAATTCTAATATTATTCTTGCAGCTGTTTTACTCCCTATTCCTGGTATTTTTACTATTTTTGAAACATCATTTGAAATTACTGCTAATGCAAAGCTTGAAGGTGTAATGCTAGATAATATTTGTATTGCTGATTTTGCACCTATTCCACTTACTGAAAGCAATAATTCAAACATTCTAAGTTCTTCGTTTGTTAAAAACCCATATAGGCTAATAACATCTTCTCTTACATAATAGTAAGTATGTATTTTCTGGAATTCTCCAACATCTGGTAATTTTTCTATTACTGATGGAGACATAAAGATTTTATATCCCATGCCTCCATTATCTATTACTACATAATTGTTTGCTTTATCTGCAATTTTTCCACTTATGTATGCGTACATTTTTTCTTCACTCCTCTTAGTTATTCAACAGTTACTGATTTTGCAAGGTTTCTTGGCTTATCTACATCTAATCCTTTTTCTGTTGATATATAATATGCTAGTAGTTGCAAAGGTATTATTGAAAGTGCCGGTGAAATTTCTGTAGCTACCTCTGGAATTTTAATTATAGTATCAAATCCTTTGTTTTCTACATCTTGGTTTGTTATTGCTAATACTTTTGCACCTCTTGAAATTACTTCTTGCACATTGCTTATAGATTTTTCTAGTAGATTTTTATCTGTCATAGTTGCTATAACTGTTACACCTGTATCTATTAAAGCAATTGGTCCATGCTTTAGTTCTCCTGATGCATATCCTTCTGAGTGAATATACGATATTTCTTTTACCTTTAAAGATCCTTCTAAGCTTACTGCGTAATCTACTCCCCTTCCTAGGAAGAACATATCTTTTTCTTTATGAATTCTTTTTGCAAATTTTTGAATTTCACTTGTATTTTTTAGTATTTCTTCAGCTTTTTCTGGTAGTTTTAATAAATCTTTCTTTAATTCTTCAACTTTTTCCATATCTCCTCTTTCTAGAATTTCTGCAAAGTATAAAGTAATTAATGTTAGCATTGTTACCTGTGATGTATATGCTTTTGTTGAAGCAACTGCTATTTCTGGACCTGCATGTGTATATATTGAATAGTCTGCTTCTCTTGTTATTGAGCTTCCTATAACATTAGATACTGCAAGCGTTTTTGCTCCTTTTTCTCTTGCAAGCTTTAGAGCGGCTATTGTATCTGCCGTTTCACCTGATTGGCTTATATATATTGTTAATGTTTTGTTATCGATAAGTGGGTTTCTATATCTAAATTCTGATGCAATATCAACTTCTACTGGTATTTTACAAAGTTTTTCCATAATATTTTTTGCAACTAAACCAGCATGCATAGCTGTACCACATGCTACTATATATATTTTGTTTAAACTTTCTAAGTATTCTTTTGAAAAATTTAGTTCGTCAAAACAAACTTTTGAACCATTTAATCTTGTACCAATTGTTTCTCTTATAGCTTTTGGTTGCTCATTTATTTCTTTTAGCATAAAATGTTCATATCCGTCTTTCTCAGCGCCTTTACTATCCCATTCAACACTATCAGTTGTCTTTTTTATTTCTTTTAAATCTGTATTATAAAATTTCACACTATCCCTTGTTAATACTGCAAATTCGTAGTCATTTATAAAATAAAAATCTTTTGTGTATGAAAGAATTGCTGGAATATCAGATGCTATGTAGTTTTCTTCATGTCCTTTTCCTATAACTAATGGGCTGTCTTTTCTTACTACTATCATATTTTCTGGTGCATTGCTTGAAATTATTTCTAATGCAAAGCTTCCCTTTAAATCCATACATGCATTTCTTACTGCTCTTAGAAATTTCAAATCATCATTGTTATTATCTTGTTTATGATAATAATTTATTAAGTTTGGTATAATTTCTGTATCTGTTTGTGATACAAATTTATATCCTTTTTTTATTAACATATTTTTTAATTCATTATAATTCTCTATAATTCCATTATGTACAACTGCAAAAGTTCCATCCATATCTGTATGTGGGTGTGAATTTTCTTTAGCTGGTTTTCCATGTGTTGCCCATCTTGTATGTGCAATTCCTATAGTTCCTTTTAAATCATTTATTCCAGGTATTGCCTCTAAATTACTTACTCTTCCTTTATCTTTTTTAACTTCAATTTTTCCATTTTCAATTACAGCAATTCCAGCTGAATCATATCCTCTGTATTCTAATCTTTTTAATCCTTGTACTAATATTGGTGTTGCATTTTTAGTTCCTATATATCCTACAATACCACACATAAAATACCTCCTTTATCCCTATTTCAGGGTTTTTCAAGTTTTCAAGTTCACTTAAAAGTTTAGTGAATAGATGTATTATATTACATAAATTAATTTTATTCAAGTAGAAACACAAAAAAACCGGATTGCTCCGATTTTTTTTGTGTTTTATAAGTATTTTATTTCACATTGTATCCTTCTTCTTCTAAGCTTGCTTTAAAGTCATCTTTTGTCATATCTCCACCCATTTCAGAATACATTTCAGAATCCACTTCCATTATTGCTTTTTTACCTTTTTGTTCCATTGTTGGTAATGAAATTTCTTCATCCTCTGATGTAAAAGCACTTGCTAGGCTTAATAATGCATTGTAGCTATCAGCAAATTCTTTAGCATCATCTTTGTTATCAAAAATATATGTCATTTTAACTTTGTTAACCTTATCATCTTTAAAAGACATTTCAATTTTTTCTGAATGTTTTGGTGCTGATGATGTTGCTTCAACATCCTTTGTTGCTATTAATTTGTTTCCACAGCCTGTTAGTGCTAATACTGCTACTAACAGTATTGCAATTAATGCTAGTATTTTTAATGTTTTTTTCACTTATATCACCCCACTTTTATGCTCCTATAATAACAAATACTAAAAAAATAGTCAAGTCATTTTGGAATATTTTTTCATTTTTTGGAAAAACTCATTTTATGAATAAATTTACTAATTTTTTAAAGGCGTGTTTTACTTACACTCCTAATGTAAAATATAATTTTGTTTTAGAAGAAAATAATGTGAATTCTAAGGACATTGACTTGCCTAATTCATTTTTGCCAGACCATGATGTATTTGAATCTTTAGATAAAAATCATGAATACATTAAAGTTCAATATAATAGTTTAATTAATAGTGATATTATAATACGTCCATTTACTTTGAATATCTTAGGCAAGAAATATTCAGCTCTTTTTGTTGGTATAGATGGTATGATTGACTCTGAACTTGTAAACAACTTTCTTTTACGACCTTTAATGGAAACCAATTTTTCATTTAAACCTCATACTACTAAAAGCGGTGTTGAATATAAAAAAATAAGAAAAGTTAGTGTTGAAAATTATATTTTTGATAAGCTTCTTCCCCAAAATAGTGTGAAAAAAATTTCTAAATTTTCTGAAGTTGCAAGTGCAATAAATTCTGGTAATTGTGCTCTTTTTATAGATACTGTAAACATTGCATTTTCCATTGATGTTAAAGGTTTTGAAGCAAGAGGGATTGATACCCCTAAAAATGAAATTGTTGTTAGAGGTTCTCAAGAAGCTTTTGTTGAAAAGTTAAGAACAAATACTTCAATTTTAAGAAGATTAGTCAATACTCCTGATTTAATTATTGAAAGTACTACAGTTGGAAATGCTAATAAAACTCAGGTTGCCATATGCTACATGAAAAATATTGCAAATTCTTCCTTAATATCAGAAGTAAAATACCGTCTTGCAAACTTAGATGTTGATTATGTTATTTCATCTCGGAAATGTTGAACAGCTTATACAAGATGATAGTAAAGTTGCATTTCCACAAATGATTTCTACAGAAAGACCTGATAAAGCAGCAAATCATTTACTTGAAGGTAGAGTTGTAATTCTTGTTAATGGTTCGCCTTACTCACTTATTGTGCCTGGCGTTTTTATTGACTTTTTATCTTCTCCAGAAGATCTTAATTTAAAGCACCAATATGCTAATTTGCTGAAAATTATTCGTCTTATTGCTGCATTTATAACACTTCTACTTCCTGGCCTTTATATTGCCATTTTAAACTTTCACACTGAGCTTATTCCAACCCCGCTTCTATTCACAATTGCTGGTTCAAGAAATAGTGTTCCTTTTCCAGTAATTTTTGAAGTTTTATTAATGGAAATATCTTTTGAGTTAATACGTGAAGCTGGGCTTAGAATCCCAAACCCTATTGGTCCAACAATACGGAATTATTGGTGCATTAATTTTAGGAGATGCTGCTGTAAGTGCAAATTTGGTTAGCCCAATATCTATTATAATTGTTGCCTTAACTGGTATTTGCTCCTTTGCTATACCTGATTTTTCGCTTAATTTTACTTTTAGAATTTACAAGTTCCTATACATTCTTTTAGGTTACGTTGCTGGTTTTTTGGGGATTGCAGTTGGTTTATTTACACAGTTTTCTATTTTATGTGCTTTGAGCTCTTTTGGTGTATCTTACTTAGAACCATATATACCTGTTACAAATTTTAATACCTCTATATCATATTTTATACATTCAATATGGAAGCGAGAAAATCGTAGCGATTTTTTAAACACAAAGCGTCCTAAGGAACAACCTAGAATAAGTAGAAAATGGAAATATTGGAGTAAATCTATAACAAAATGAGAGGAGATTTATGATGAATGATATTCAAAAGCTTGGTAAATTTGAAGCTGTTGGACTAAGCTTAGCAGTTATTAGCAATAATATAATTTTTAATATGACATCAGTTATTTTTAATAGTTGTAGTTCTGGTTCATGGCTTAATGTTTTGTATATTAGTATACTATCAATACTGTTTATATTGGTTGCAATATTTCTTTTTAAACCTTTTATAAGTTATGATATTTTAGATATTACAAACTACTTAGGTGGTTCATGGCTTAAAGGAATTATAGCTATTTTATTTATTGTACTTTTCATAGCTTTTTCTGCAATATCTTTAAGATACTATGTAAATGATTTGCATGTTATATATTACCCAGAATACAACTATTTAGTTTTATTATTAATTACATTTATACCTATAATTATCTCTAGTAAAATAGGTTTGAAAGCAATTTATGGTACAAACTTAGTTGTTATACCAATTGCAGTATTATCAATTGTTTTATTGTTCTCTGTTTCAATTAGAGATTTTACTTGGCAAAGACTTTTCCCTGCTTTTGGCTATAGTATAAAAAACACATTTGTTACTCAGTCTTTAAACATTTTTGCTTTTAATGTTATTGCTTACTTGTACTTTTTGCCACCTTTTTTAAAAGACACAAAAGACTTTAAGAAAGTATCTTTGTTTTCTGTAATCTCGTGTTCATTGTATTTTATTTTAACCACACTTGCTTTAACAATGACATTTGCATATTCCTTTACAGCAGATGAAGCATTCTCTTTATATTTAATAGCAAGGTTTGCAACTCTTGGTCGCTTCTTTCAAAGAATTGATGCTATATTCATATTTGTTTGGATATTAGCTTTTCTATCATTTGTAAGTTTTAATGTTTATTTAATATCTTACATTATAAAAAAGAGTTTCAAACTCAGCAATTCAAAAGAGATAATTGGTAGTGTTTCTTTAACTCTGCTTGGAGTTACTCTACTTTTCAAAAACATTTCAACTGTGGGTAGTTTTACTAAAAACTATTTTAAACCCTATACCGTTTTACTAATATTTGGAATTAGCTTTTTGATTTTAATTTTTGCTAATTTTAAAAAAAGAAAGGATAAAAAATGAGAATAAAAGTATTTTTATTGCTATTAATTTGTTCAATTTCCCTCTTTCTTTTTACTGGTTGTTCAAGCTCCAAAGGTATAGAAGATAAAGCTTATGCTATTGCTCTTGGAATAGACACGTCAGACACACATGATCTAAAAATTAGTATTCAATTTGCTGTTTTAAATTCTTCTGAATCGCCATCTTCTTCATTTGGTAGTTCTTCTAGTGATAATTCTGGCCTATTATCTGTTGACTGTGCAAGCATAGATTCTGGAATTAGCTTAATTAATAGTTATATAAGTAAACAAGTTAATCTTTCGCATTGTAAAGCTGTTATAATTTCTGAGGAGTACTCATTTTCTGGTATCTCTGATGTAATTTACACTTTGATGAATAATATAGAGCTTAGACCTGATTGTAGTATTATAATAAGTAAATGTGATGCTTATGATTTTTTAGAAAATTCAAAACCTGTTTTTGAATCAAATCCGGCTGAATACTTTGAACAAAACTTTAATTCCAGTGAATACACCGGTTACCTTGATAATGTGACTCTTGCAGATTTTTATTACAACATTTTAAATACTTCTTCTAATGCTTCTGCAATACTTGCTGGAATTAATACAAAAGAGACACAAAGTAGAGTCAATCCAAACGCTTCACTACTTGATGATGATTATATTGCAGGTCGGAACTCCTATTGAATCTCAAAACAATGTTGAAAGTATGGGACTTGCCGTATTTCGTGGAGATAAATTAGTTGGCGAGTTAAATAACATAGAAACATTGTGTCACCTAATTGTAACTAATGATTTAAAAAATGCAACTATAAATATAACAAACCCTTTTGAAGCTAGTAATAACATTTCTTTATATATTAATTTAAGTAAAAAAACTAAAAGAAAAGTTTCTTTGGTTAATAACTACCCATTTATAGAATGTGAAATTTGGCTAACTGGAAACATACCTACAATTTACAGTTCTATAGACTTATCTAATGAAAGTTGCATGAATACCATAAATGGAGCTCTTTGTGATAATATTGAAGCATATCTTCTTTCATATTTATATAAAACATCAAAATCGTTAAAATCAGATGTTGCAGGGTTTGGGGAATATTTACTTCCACAATATGCAACATGGCAAGACTGGCTAGATTCAGATTGGGAAAACAATTATCAAAATGCATTTTTTAAAGTAACTGTTCATTCTGAACTTCAAAGTGGTTATTTATATAATAAACTTTAGGAGGATTTTTTATGATTACAATTTTTGCAATTATTTCCTTATACTTCTTTGTTAGAACTGTAAGCTTTGGAATTTATGAGATAAAAACAAATAACAATACCTTTGCAGGTATTGTTACGTTTATAATTGCTATTATACGGACTGGTTTTACCAAATATTGTAATATGGGTTAATGGGCTTTATTAGATTAATAAAAAATTCCAAGTACTATTGCAAGTACTATAAATGCAACACCTAAAATAATTGTACTTCTTCTAAGTTTACCTTCTTTAGTTCTTCCCTTATTTTTCTCATAGAAAGAACCCCCTGTAATAGCTGCTGACATGCCATCATCTTCTTTTGATTGCATTAGAGTTAATACTGTTAATACTAATGCAACTATTACATATATTATAATTAGAACTGTTTTCATGTTTGTTCTCCTCTCATTTGACTTTACTTTTTTATTGACCATATTATTGTAACATAATATTTTATAAAAAGCAAGAAAATCACTTACTTTTTCTCAACTAATATGTCTCCAAAGTTTTTTTCTTGGTTTGTTATTATTTTATTTCTTCTACTTAATTCCAAAACACCTGAAAATGCTGTTACTGTTTCTAGCTTAGTGTACCTCTTACTTGTACATAATTTGCTAAATATGAATTTGTGTTTTTTAACTAGCTCTTTAAATATATCTTTTACTTTGCTTGCTACTGTTACTGTTTCTAGTATTGCTATTTTTTCAATGTTTATTGCATTTTTGTTTTTCTTATTTTCATTTTTTTCTATTAAAAATTTGTAGCTTTGTACAATATCCTCTTTTTCATATTTTCTTTCTAACTTTCTGCTTGGAAGTTCAATTTTTTCTGGCAATTTGAATTTTCTTTTAGAATATATATTATAGTTTTCTCTTAAAGTTTTTATAATCTCCTTATATTTTTTGTATTCTATAATTCTTCTAATAAGTTCTTCTTCTGTAATTTCTTCCTCGTTTTCTACCTCTTTTGGTAAAAGGTGTTTTGATTTTAAATATACAAGTGTTGAAAGCATAACTATGAATTCACTTGCAATTTCTAGGTTTAATTCTTCCATTGCATTTAAGTATTCAATATACTGGTCTGTTATTTGTGTTATATTTACTTTATCTATTTCCATTTTGTTTTTATCTACTAAATGACAAAGTAAATCAAGTGGTCCTTCAAAGTTTTCTAGTTTAATGTTATATTTTTTTGTTTCCAAAGTTAGTATATCATTCATTGCCATTGTTTTCTCCCTCTATTCTTGTGCAAGTGTAATGCTTTCACTTAAATATCCTTTTTTCTTTAAATATAATACAATATTCTCTTTTTCCATTGTTGCTTGTTTTTTTATAAATATATTTCTTGCAGAATTTATTTCATATTCAAACAAGTCTTCTTTGTTTTGAGATATATAATTTTCTAAATCGTACTTGTTTATACCTTTTGAAATTAGCTTATATTCTAGCTCTTTTATTGATAAGTTTTTAAGTCTTTGAAATTCATCTACTGTTTTTTGTATATACATATAGTCGTTTATATAACCTTTTTCTTTTAGGTTCTTTATAACCTTATCTAGCATTTCTCCAGAATTTTCTGCAAATTTTCTTCTAATTTCTGCTTCACTTCTTTTTTTGTACAATGCATATTTTAACACTTTTGTCTTAAGTTTGTCAAATTCAATATAGTCTTCCATTTGTTCCTCCTAAAAGCTATATTTTTTCATATATCAGCTATATATATTTACAAAGAAGTCTTACGACTTCTTTGTAATTTTTTATTCTTCTGTTTTTTCTTCTTGCTCTGGTTCATCTTCATCTCCAAGGCTTTTTTCAAATGCTTGTCTAAAGTTTTCTCTAATCTTTTCTTCAAGTTCTTGTGCCACTTCTTTGTGTTCTTTTAAGTATACTTTTGCATTTTCTCTACCTTGTCCGATTTTTTCTCCATTGTAGCTAAACCATGCACCAGCTTTTTCTACAAAATTCAAATTAACTGCTAAATCTAGTATATTTCCTTCTTTTGATATACCTTTTCCGTATACAATATCAAATTCAGCCTCTCTAAATGGTGGTGCTACTTTATTTTTTATAACTTTTACTCTTGCTCTTGCTCCTGTAACTTCCCCATCTGTTTTTATATTTTCAATTTTCCTTATATCTAATCTTACAGATGCATAGAATTTAAGTGCTCTACCACCCGGTGTTGTTTCTGGGTTTCCAAACATTATTCCAACTTTTTCTCTTAATTGGTTTATGAAAATTATAACTGTTTTAGATTTGTTAATTACACCTGCAAGTTTTCTTAATGCCTGAGACATAAGTCTTGCTTGTAGACCAACGTGTGCATCTCCCATATCTCCATCAATTTCAGCCTTTGGAACTAATGCTGCAACTGAGTCAACAACTATAATATCTATTGCTCCACTTCTTGTTAATGCTTCTGCTATCTCTAATGCTTGCTCACCTGTATCTGGTTGTGAAACTATTAAATTATCTATATCAACGCCTAAATGTTTTGCGTATACTGGATCTAAAGCATGCTCTGCATCAATAAATGCTGCTTCTCCTCCAAGTTTTTGAGCTTCCGCTATTGCATGAAGTGCAAGTGTTGTTTTACCAGAAGATTCTGGTCCAAAAATTTCTATAATTCTCCCTCTAGGAATACCACCAATTCCAAGTGCAATGTCTAGGCTTAATGCCCCTGTTGGAATTGCTTCAACATTCATTGCTTGGTATTCTCCAAGTTTCATAACTGAACCTTTACCGAATTGTTTTTCAATTTGTCCTAATGCTGCTTCTAATGCTTTTTTCTTTTCTAAATTATCTGTACTCATAAAATTCCTCCTAATTTGTTCAAACTTTTGTTTGGTAATATTATATATCATATTTCAAAAATGTCAATACTTTTTTTAAAAGTTTTTGTAAAATTTTTCCTCCCAATTACGTTTAGTATTAAATCATATTTTGAAATAAATTTCAAGAGAATTCTTTAATATTTTTTACTAATTGGTTGATATAATGCAAGCAAAGAGCCTTTGTTGTTTAAGGCCCTTTGCTTTTTTTATGTTACTTTAAAATGCTATTTTTTCATCTATCCATTTTTCTAAGTCATCTATTTTTACTCTTACTTGTTCCATTGTGTCTCTGTCTCTTATTGTTACTGAGTTGTCGTTTTCTGTTTCAAAGTCTATTGTTATACAGTATGGTGTTCCTATTTCATCTTCTCTTCTATATCTTTTTCCTATGCTTCCTGCTTCATCATATTCGCACATATATTTCTTTGATAGGTTTGCATAGATTTCCTCTGCTTTTGCTGAAAGTTTTTTAGATAATGGTAAAACAGCTACTTTGTAAGGTGCTAGTGCTGGGTGTAAGTGTAATACTGTTCTTACATCCCCTTCTGCGATTTCTTCTTCATCGTAGGCATTGCAAAGGAATGCAAGTGCAACTCTATCACATCCTAATGATGGTTCTACACAATATGGAACAAATTTTTCTCCTGTTTCTTGGTCTAAATATGTAAAGTCTTCTTTTGAAT
>CAZTBY010000032.1:0-11566 GCA_964612395.1 uncultured Clostridium sp.
ATTCAAAATAAAATTTACTGGTATTGTTACCACTAAATTCATGAGTGTAGCAATATAATGTGGTATTTCCAGTAACTCCTCCTCTATATATAATAGTATCGCTGTTAGAAAAACTCCTGTTATTGAATATGAAGCATATACTTTTAAAAGTGATTTCAAAAAGTTTCTTTCTTCTTTATTTTCTGTAAATACAAATTTTCCATTGAGCATAAATGAAATAAATACTGTAATTACAAATGCTATTATATTGCTTATTTGTTCGTGTAAATGTACTAAGTAATATGCTCCATTTGTAATAGCATATGATAATATAGTATTTATTGCTCCAACTGTTCCAAATTTTATAAACTGAATTATTGCTTTTTTAAAATTTTCCTTGTTTTTCATATCTTCACCTAAACCTTGATTTTTTATTGTTGCAACCCTAAGTGTTCATAAGCTTTTGGTAATACTACTCTTCCCCTTGGAGTTCTGCCTATAAAGCCTTTTTGCATTAAATATGGTTCATATACATCTTCTAAGGTTTCAACTTCTTCTCCTATTGTTGAAGCAAGAGTTTCAATTCCAACAGGACCACCTGTATAATTAACTATTATAGATTCTAATATTTTTCTATCAATATTATCTAGCCCCATATCATCAATTTCAAGTTTTTGAAGTGCAATATCTGCTATTTCTTTAGTAACATTTCCATCTCCTAAAACAGAAGCATAATCTCTTACCCTTTTTAGTAATCTATTTGCAATTCTTGGGGTTCCTCTTGAACGCTTAGCAATTTCCATTGCTCCATCTTCGTTTATGCTTATTTCCATTATCTCTGCTGATCTTTTTACAATAGTTTTTAATTCCTCTTCTGTATATAATTCTAGTCTATTTACTATTCCAAATCTATCTCTAAGTGGTGTTGTAAGTGACCCTGCTCTAGTTGTTGCTCCAACCAATGTAAACTTTGGCAAATCTAATCTTATAGACCTTGCACTTGGACCTTTTCCTATTATAATATCTAAATTATAGTCTTCAAGTGCTGGATATAAAATTTCCTCTACACTTCTATTTAATCTATGTATTTCATCAATAAATAAAACATCATTTGGTGCTAAATTTGTAAGTAGAGCTGCCAAGTCTCCTGGTTTTTCAATTGCAGGACCTGATGTTATTTTTATATTTGAATTCATTTCTGTTGCTATAATATTTGCAAGTGTAGTTTTTCCAAGTCCTGGTGGTCCATATAATAGAACATGGTCTAAAGGTTCTCCTCTTTTTTTAGCCGCTTCTATATATATTTTCATGTTTTCCTTGACTTTATCTTGCCCAATATATTCTTTTAAGCTTTTGGGTCTAAGTGAAAACTCACTTTTTTCTTCTTCACCATCTTGAAGGTTTGGAATTAATAAATTCTCTTCATCCATTTACTTTTCCTTTCTATTCTTCAGTTACTGTACTTATTTTAATCTTTTCAACATTCTTATAATTGTATTTAATGTCAAATTTTATTGTTTCACTAGCATTTAAAATATCTTCATCTCTATATTCAATTCCAACTAATTTATCATTTTCATTGTAGAATTCCAATTTCACTTTTAAATTCTTTATCATTTCTGCTGAATTGTTTGTTATATTCCCTTTAATGTATCCCTTATTTCTAGCTACTTTACTTTCTGTAATAGATATTTCTGGTGTTTGAACAGCAATTTCATAATTGTTCATATCTTGGTAATTTGCTTTAGTTAAAAAATAGACATAAACTTTAACTACTACAATCATAAGAATTAGTAATAATAAATATCTAATAATTTTCTTCATATAAATACCTCATTTCAAAATTTAAATCTGCACCAATTATACTATAATTTGCCAAAAATGTAAACAATATTTTTGGTTTTATAACAAAAAACTACAAGTAGATAACTTGCAGTTTTTGCCCCTTTACACTACATATATTAATACACAAAGTAATTGTAACAAACTTCCGAATCACGCAACCTAAGTGAAAAATTGAATGCATCCATTTGCGCTTTTTACCAAGTCCATAAAAAATTGCTCCTATAGTATATACTATTCCACCTACCAATAGTAATGAAAAGCCTACTGTTCCAAGGCTGTTTATTATTACATTGATTCTAAATATAATACACCACCCCATTACTAAATAGCATATCATAGAAAACACTTTAAATTCTTTCAAATCTATTGAATTTAAAACTATACCGTAATATTGCAAGTCCCCATACTATACCGAAAATTGTCCAACCTGTTGCAACATTATATTCTCTTAGTGTGCATAAAGCAAACGGCGTATATGTTCCTGCTATAAGTAAGAAAATTGAACAATGATCTATTATTTGAAAGACCTTCTTTGCTTTCAGATTTGGCTTCAAACCATGATATATGCTAGACATTGTATATAATGTTGTTAAAGTTAAGCCATAAACAATACTTGATGCTATACCATATCCGTTTCCATGTTTTGCTGAAAAAATCACTCCTAAAACAAGTGCCACTATTCCAAGTGGTGCCCCAATAATGTGTGATACCATGTTAAAAACCTCTTCACCTTTTGTGTATGTAGGTAAAATTCTATCTGCTAGTTTTGTTCTTCCCATTTTAATCCCTCCATTAATTTCAATATGATATCATATAATATGTAAAATATCAAGGTAAATTCCTTTTCCCTATTCCATTCTTATAAAAAATGTCTTATAATATTTACATATAGGATTAGTTTGAAAGAAACTGAAATCTTTCATTACTATTTGTGCCTTGCAAGAAAGGAATGGAATTTTTTATGAGAAAATTAATTGTTCCACAAAAATACAATAATAAAAAATTGAATACATTTATTTTAGCTTCATTTCCAGAGCTTTCCATTAATATGCTTAATAAAGCTCTTAGACAAAAAGATATTAGAATTAATGATGTGCACACAAAAGAAAATGTAATCATTCATGAAAATGATGAAATTACCGTTTTTATAGCAGATGAATATCTCTTTGCAAAACCTTCAATAGATAAAGTATTTGAAGATGAAAATATTTTGGTTGTTAATAAACCTAATGGCATTGAAGTTGTTTCAGATGATGCTTCTAAGTGTTTAACAACAATATTGCAAGAAGAATATAATTTTATTAAGCCTTGTCATAGGCTAGATAGAAACACTACTGGACTAGTACTTTTTGCAAAAGCTGAAGATGTATTAAACATTTTACTTGAAAAATTCAAACAAAAGGAAATAAAAAAGTATTATAAATGTATTGTTTATGGAATTCCAAAAAAACAATCAGAGACATTGGTTGCTTATTTATTTAAAGATAGTAAAAAATCCATAGTATACATTTCAGATGTACCTAAAATAGGGTATAAAAAAATCGTTACATCATATAAAATTTTAAAAAACAATAGGAAAAATAATACTTCAACTTTAGAAGTATTATTAGAATACTCTGGCAGAACACATCAAATAAGAGCACATCTGGCACATGCCGGCTTTCCAATTATTGGTGATGGCAAGTATGGAAAAAATGAAATTAATAAGAAATTTGGTAAGAAAGCTCAAGAACTTACTTCCTACAAATTGGTCTTTGCTTTTAAAACTGAAAGTGGAGTCTTAAATTATTTAAAGGATAAAGTAATTGAGATTTAACAAAAACATTAAAAGCATTTTAATTTTAATGCTTTTAATGTTAATGTAAATCAAAACAAATTGAATATTTCAAATCCTAGTAATATAAAATTCTTTGGCTTACTTGTCTCAATTCCTGTTCACAGAAGTCCTATATGCCTTTTATGGCACCCTTTCTCACAGCAAACTATTTCCAATAAAATTCATTTAGGACTTCTAGTTCCATCCACTCGAACCGCTACACCTTCATAATTTTATATTATTAGGATTTCTGTACTTAAGTTTATCTTTTATCTTTATTTTTTAATGTTCTTAATGCATTTAATGTTGCAATAACAGTTACTCCAACATCTGCAAATACTGCTTGCCACATTGTTGCTATTCCTAAAAATACAAGTAGCAATGTTACTAATTTTACAGTTATTGCAAAACCAATATTTTCTTTTGATATTTTAATTGTTTTTCTTGCAGTTTTTATTGCATCACAAATTTTTGAAGGTTCGTCTGTCATAATAACTACATCTGCCGCTTCTATTGCCGCATCTGTTCCATATGCTCCCATTGCAATACCTACATCTGCCATTGCAAGTACTGGTGCATCATTTAAACCATCTCCAACAAATGCAACTTTTCCATTCTTGCTGTCTAAAAATTCTTGTAGTTTATCTACCTTGTCTGTTGGTAATAATTCTGTAAATGCTTTATCCATTCCCAATTGCTTTGCTACATACTCTCCTACATCTTTCCTATCTCCTGTAAGCATTACAGTTTGTTTTACTCCTTGCTTTTTCAAATTTTCTATTGCTAATTTTGAGTCTTCTTTTAGTTCGTCTGCTATTTCTATTTTTCCAATATATTGATTATCTATTGCTATATATACAATCGTTGCTGAATTTGTTTCTTCTTTTACATTAATACCAAGTTTGGTCATTAATTTACTATTTCCTAAATGAACTGTTTTTCCATCAACTTTTGCCGTTACCCCCTGTCCTGATATTTCTTTATGCTCAGTAATTATGTTTTTGTTTATCTCTTTTCCATAACTTTCTTGTATTGATTTTGCTATTGGGTGGTTTGAAAAACTCTCAACATGTGCTGCTATTTTTAGTAGTTCATCTTTATCTCCTATTGCTTCTATACTTTTTACATTAAAGTTTCCTTTTGTTAATGTTCCTGTTTTATCAAATACTATTGTTTGAACATTTGATAAAAGTTCAAGGTAGTTGCTTCCTTTTATTAAAATACCTTTTCTTGATGCTCCACCTATTCCACCAAAGAAACTAAGTGGTACAGAAACCACAAGGGCACAAGGGCAAGATACAACTAAAAATGATAATGCTCTATATCCCCAAGTTGCAAGATCTTTGTGTAATATTACTGTTGGAATTACAAATATTAATAATGCTAAAATAATTACAATAGGTGTATATACTTTTGCAAATTTTGTAATGAATCTTTCTGTTGTTGCCTTTTTTTCTCCGGCATTTTCTACTAAGTCTAAAATTTTGCTTAGTGTAGATTCTTGGAATTCTTTTGTAACTTTTATTTCTAGCATTCCATTTGTGTTTATTACTCCACTTAATATTTCAGAGTCTTCCATTACTTTTCTAGGAACTGATTCTCCTGTTAAAGCCGATGTATCTATTAAGGCTTCTCCCCTTGTTACTATACCATCTAATGGTATTCTTTCTCCTGGTTTTACTACAATTATATCACCAATTTTCACTTTCTCCGGAGCTTTTTCTATAACTTCTGTTCCATCTTTTACATATGCTTTATCTGGTTTTAATTCCAATAAACTCTCTATAGATTTTTTAGATTTATCTTCCGCATATTCTTCAAACATTTCTCCTACTTGGAAAAATAACATTACTGCTATTGCTTCTGGATATTCTCCTGTTACAAATGCTCCTAAGCTTGCAATACTCATTAAGAATTCTTCTCCCAGAAATTCCTTTTTTTTAATTCCCTCAAATGCCTCAAAGATTACCTCATAACCAATTGATAAGTAACTTGCAAAGAAGAATAGTATTTGCAACCCTTCAAGTTTAATTATGTTTGCTAATATAAAAAATATTGAACATATTACAATTTTGATTATACCCTTTTTCATTATTGTTTTCCTCCATAGTTATTTCTCCCTCACATAATAATTGAGTAATCATTTAACTGTTTTCTACTATATTATAGTTGAATGATTACTCAATTGTCAATAGTTTTTTTAACAAACCTGAAAAATATTTCATGTTTTAAATGTCTGTTTTTTCTATTACACTATTTATCTCTCTTGTTACTTTAAATACGAAATCTATTATATCATAGTATTTTTTTAGCATACTATAATCTAATGAATTTTTAAATAAGCTTGGTTCGAATACTTCTCCTGTATGAAATCTTATGAAAATATTGCTATCTTTGATTGTTAGCTCATATTTAATTTTACTTTGTTGTATGAAGTCTATCATCGTTGACATTACTTCAGCTGTTAATATTTGCATTGTTGTTACTTTGTTTTCTCCATAAACATCAAAATATTTTTCAAACTCTTGTGAATCCATCTTTACCTTCGTTTTTCTTTTAAATATCTTTCCAAATATCCATTTATCTGAACGAATTTTAAGTGTAGTTTTAATATTTTTAGAACATTGAATGTTTACAAATAACCCATTAAAAACTGGAAATGATGCATCATCACCTTCCCATGTTGTTTTCACTTCTGACATTTGAAGCGTATATTTTTCATCTAAAATTCCAATTATTAAATCTTCTGATTCAAATTTATTAAACTTCTCAAATTCAGCTACTTTATAAACATATGATGAAATTCCTGGTTTAGGTATGTACTTTAAGTTTTCATCAATGTTCTTTATAAACTTACCTATTACATTTTCTTTAAATTCTGGTGTATATTTTGATTTGCCTACAATAATTAAAATAAAAAATATCATAAAAATAAAATATATAATAAACATTTGTATACTACAAACAATATAGTCATCCCTTATCTTACGTAAACTTAATGATGTTAAAACTGTTATTGCTACACAAACTAATATAGGTATCAACAATATTATTTGAGTTTTTCTTCTTGATTTCTCTAATTTTTCATGGTTTTCATCTTCTATTTGCTCGTATATCTCATAAAATGGCTTCATTTTTCTCCTCCATCTCTTTTAAATGTCTGTTTTTTCTATTACACTATTTATCTCTCTTGTTACTTTAAATACGAAATCTATTATATCATAGTATTTTTTTAGCATACTATAATCTAATGAATTTTTAAATAAGCTTGGTTCGAATACTTCTCCTGTATGAAATCTTATGTATATTTGGTCTCCATTTATTGTTAGTTCATATTTAATTTTACTTTGTTGTATAAAGTCTATCATCATTGACATTACTTCAGCTGTTAATACTTGCATTACTATTATTTTGTTATCTCCATATACATCAAAATATTTTTCAAACTCCTGTGAATCCATTTCTATTTTTGTTTTTCCTTTGAACATTTTTCCCAAAACACCTTTATCAGAACGTACTTTAAATTTGGTTCCAATATTTTTTGCACAATCAACATTTCCAAATAAACCATAAAACACTATATACGTGTGTGTATCTCCATCTGAGTCTGTTGATTCTTTTTCTGTTTTTACCTCTGCCATTTGTATATTATACTTTCCATCTAATTTTCCTGTAATTAAATCTTCTGTGTGAAAATTATCATATCCTTCAAATTCTCCCATTCTATATATTACAGATGAGATTCCCGCATTAGGTCTATATTGCAAATTTTCATCGACATTTTTTATAAATGGGCCTATTACTTTTTCTTTAAATGTTGGTGCATATTTTGTTTTACTAATGGCAACTATAAATATAATAGAAATCATAACAATAACTGCACTAACATAAAACCTGAAAATCGTTTGCCTACCGCTCATGGAATAGTCACTATTTGCTTCATTAAAGAAGAATACTGCAAAAGCAATAACAATCCCTATTATAAGTAGTGATCTAAATAGCTTTCTCTTAGCATTTTTTCTTAACATTTCTAATTCTTCAAAGCTTTCTTTATGTACCTGTTCATAAACTTCATTAAATGATTTCATTTGTTTACACCCCTTTTAACAATATTTATTTATAGATCTAATTTAACATTCTCTCTAGCTTCTGGACTTTCGATTTCAAATAATTTTTCATCTTTGAAGCCAAACCTTCCTGCAATTATATTGCCTGGAACTACTGATATTTTTGTGTTATATGTTGTTACTGCTCCATTGTATAATCTTCTTGCTGCTTGAAGTTGACTTTCTATTTTACTTAATTTTTGTTGTAAAGATAAAAATTGTTCGCTTGCTTTAAGCTCTGGATAATTTTCGAGTATTGCAACTAATTTATTACATTCATTGTTTAGAATTTCTCCCTTTTTTAAGTCTTTTGTATTCATATATTCTGTTCTCATTTTTGCAATTTTTTCAAATATTTCACTTTCATGTTTTGTATATGCTTTTACACATTCTACTAAGTTCGGTATTAAGTCAAATCTTTGAGTTAGGTAAACATCTATACTAGCTCTTTCTTGTTCAACACGTTTTTTCGCCCTTACTAAACCATTATATTTTCCTAATATTATAAGTATAATTACTCCAATAATAATTCCAACTACCATTAAAAAATCCATTTTAAATTCCCCTTTTATTTATATTATTTTCTTCTTTTCAAGTTTTTGTTCCAATTTTCTTTTTTTAGCTTCAATTTTTTCTCTGCTTTCTTCTACTCTTTTTTTAATCTTTTCTCTAATTACATCTATATCCACATTTGGGAAAGCTGATACAAGTCTTTTTCCTCTCCAAGACTTACTAATAATCTCTTTAACCTTTTTGGTTATTTCTTCTGTGTTATCTTTTGCTTCGTTAGAAATCTTCTTAAATGAATGTATTATGTTATATGAGACAGATAAGTCTACTGCAAATATTACAAATATTACAGCCACAATTATATTTAACCATGGTTGATGTATATTACTAATAATTTCTAAAAATGCTGGACTTCCAAATCTTAATATTATTTGACCTATAATTGTAAATGGTAATAATGTTTCTAAGCATACTCTTCCATTAATATTAAATTTAAATCTATGGTAATCCCACCATCTTGCATGGAATAATTTTTCCATTAACCAACTTGTTATATATTCTAACATTCCACATATGAACATTATTACTATTGTAGAAATCCATATACTATCTATTAGACTTACATTATCTATTGTTCTCATAAAATTACTAAGAAGTAATGTTATAGCAACTCCTCCAAAGCCATATATTGGGCAATATGGACCAATTAAGAAACCTCTGTTTACAAATTTATGGTGTTGTATAAAGCTTAAGCTAACTTCCATTAACCACCCAATTATTGCATATATTGTAAATAAAAGTACATATATTTCTATGTTTTGTATCATTTAAATCTCCCTCATTTTTTATATTGAATTTTCTCTTCTCCAATAGAAAAGATATTGCTGTGCTAAGCCTGCCAACTTGCCATATTGCTTTTCAGCAAACTCATGAACTATGTTTAATGGTTGTTCTTTTTTATCAAAATACAATTCTGAAATAACTCGTTTTACCCATACATCTACAGGGAAAACATCAAATCTATTCAGAGCAAATAGCATTACACAGTCTGCAACTTTAGGTCCTACACCAGGAATTTCAAGCAATTTTTTTCTTAAGCTTTCTGAATTTTCTTCTTGTTTTAATTCTTCTAAATTTATTTCTCCTTTTAATGTTTTTTGTACAGTTTCATAAATTCGTATATCCCTAAAACCTAATCCTAAACTTCTAAAATCCTCTAAGTTAGCATTTTGTAGCATTCTTGGCATTGGAAAAGTATAATATATTTTATTTTTATATTCTATCTTATTACCATATTTTTTTGCAATTCTTTCTATTATTGTCTTTATTCTTGGAATATTATTGTTTGCAGATATAATAAATGATAAAAGGGTTTCCCATAAATCTTGTTTTAATATTCTAATTCCATTACCATATTCTATGCTGTTTTTCAAATATACATCTATATTTGAAAGTTCTTCTTTTATCACTTCATAATTAGTTTTTAAACTAAAATATTCTTCACATATTTCTTTTATATTTCCATCACAAATTCCATTAAACTCCACATCATTGCCAATTTTCTTAACATTTATAATACTTTTTTTTATTACTCCAGTATAGCTTCCATCTTCCTCTTTATTCCATCTAAAGCACTGACCACATTCAAATATGTGTACTGGTTCAAAAGATTTGGCATTTCTTAATATATACTGTTGTTCCATATTCACCTTTTCCTCTTTTATGGGTTGTGTAAATTAAATTTGATTTTTATTTAATTTTATTGTTAAAAATATACCTATTTCTGAATCTATATTTCTATTAGTTTTTATAAAAATACTTAAATATTCTATGCTAATGGTTTCATTGTTGGGAATAGAATTACATCTCTTATTGATTCGCTTTCTGTAAATAGCATGCATAATCTATCTATTCCATATCCAATTCCTCCTGCCGGTGGCATACCATATTCTAGGGCTTCAATAAAGTCCATATCTATATCGTTTGCTTCATCATTTCCAAGTTCCCTTTCTTTTAATTGTGCTTCAAATCTTTCTAATTGGTCAATTGGATCATTAAGTTCTGTATAAGCATTTGCAAATTCTTTTCCTGCTATGAATAATTCAAATCTATCTACAAATCTTGGATCTTCTGGGTTTTTCTTTGTAAGTGGTGATATTTCTAGTGGGTGCCCATATAAGAATGTTGGTTGAATTAGTGTTTCTTCAACATACTTTTCAAAGAATGCATTTATTATATGTCCATAAGTTTTTTCATGTTCTTCTAGTTCTATGTTGTGCTCTTTTGCGAGTTTTAGACATTCATTAATATCTGTTATTTTCTTAAAGTCTATTCCAGTTTGTTCTTTAATTGCATCTGTCATGCTAATTCTTTTCCATGATCCTTCAAGGTTAATTTCATTTCCACTCCAGTTATATACCATTTTTCCTGTTACATCTTTTGCAATTCTTTGGAACATTTTTTCTGTTAAATCCATCATTCCTTCTAGATTAGAATATGCTAAATAAGCTTCCATTAGTGTGAATTCTGGGTTATGTTTTAAATCCATTCCTTCATTTCTAAAAACTCTGCCTATTTCGTATACAGCTTCCATTCCACCAACCAATAGTCTTTTTAGTGGTAACTCTAAAGCTATACGAAGGTACATATCTAAGTTTTGTGCATTATGATGTGTTACGAATGGCCTTGCTGAAGCACCTGTTAAAAGTGTTGTTAATACAGGCGTTTCAACTTCGGTAAAACCTTCTCCATCCATAAAGTTTTGTATACATCTAATAATTTTAGGACGTAAAAATGCAACTCTTTTAGCTTCTTCATTCATTATTAAATCTACATATCTTCTTCTATACCTTTCTTCTTTATCTGTTAAACCATGGAATTTTTCTGGAAGTGGTCTTAAAGACTTTGTTAGAAGTACAACTTCTTTTGCATGAATTGAAATTTCTTCAGTTCTTGTTTTAAATACAAAGCCTTTAATTCCAATTATATCTCCTATATCATAAGTTTTAAATAAAGAATAGCTTTCTTCTCCTAAGTCGTTTATGCTAACATAACTTTGAATTTTTCCTCTTGCATCTTGAATAGTGCAAAAAGATGCTTTTCCCATTATTCTCTTTGCCATTATTCTTCCAGCTATAGAAACATCTTTTCCTTCTAATTCTTCATATTTATTTTTTATTTCTTGACTTAAATGTGTTCTATTATATTTTGTTACTTGAAAAGGGTCTTTTCCTTGTTCTTGCAATTCCTTTAACTTTTCTTTTCTAATTGCTATTAAATGATTTTCGTCTAATACTTCTTCCATAAACGT
>CAZTBY010000033.1:0-10396 GCA_964612395.1 uncultured Clostridium sp.
CTTCTCTTATATATTTATATTTAACTTCTTTTTCAGATAAATTTAAAAAGCTATCTCTATAAATAACTTTTGTCTTATAAAAGTCATAGCAAAAACTATCATATTGTTTTTTATTTAAAGCTGTTTTTATACCTAATATAAGGGCTAAAATCACAAAACATACTAGAAATACTACTAAACCAACGCCTGCACTTATTGTACCCATTATTAAACTAAATATTAAAATTATAATGCCATATATAATTAAAGATGGTAGTACCATATATCCAAATTTAAAACTTGGTTGTACTCTTAATCGTATTTCTGTATCTGGTATTTTTTCTGCTGTAGGTTTTTTTCCTCCTCTTGCTATACTTGTACCACAATTTGTGCAAAATTCTGCTGTATCTGGTAATTGAGTTCCACATCTTTCACAAAACATATTTCTCCCCCCTTTTTCTTTTAATTAAATAACTAATCTATTTCCATTATACAACTATTCGACTTTTTTTGCAACATATTTCCTTTTATTTATAGCATAAATATAAAAATAGTGAATTAGAAAATAATTTTCCAACTCACTATTTTTTTTGAAAATTTTTTCGGTTACTTTTTCAGTAGCCTCCTTTTAATAGTTCCCTATGCATTTATTTTTAATTCCTGTTTTTTGTATCCTTCAAATATTTCTTCAATTTTATGCTCTCCTGAAGTGTTAAAGATGAAATTGTGTTTGTCTAATATATCCTTAATATTATCGTTAAAACTTCCAACTTCATAAAAATCAATTATTTTTACATTATTTAAATCAATTTTCCTTTTGTTTTTTTCAAAGCATCTTTCAATACATTCATTTATTATATTTATATACTCCTCACATCCATTTACTATTATTAAATACCTTTCATCGTTTCTTATTTGATTTTTTAGTATTTTTTCAATATCAATAAATTTAGCAATTTTTGTGTCTTTCCAATTTAATGTTAGTAGTTCTTTTTTTCTATCCTCTGATATTGTTAATTTTGATAAAACTAGTTCTATATTTGTAGTATAATTATTTTCAAAAAATGTTATGATTTTTGTTTTTTCTTCCATTTGCTTTGATATAAATGGCAAAATCATAGTTGCAAAATGCATGTTGCTCACATAAAAACTACACACTTTTTGTGTACTACTTTCTTTTTTCATACTAGTTCCTCCTCGTGTTTTCTATTGGTAAATTTTACCATTTTTCTATTGATTTGTCAAGAAAAATCGTGTGTCTAAATTCGACAACCTCTATAAATTTCACCACTTTGTAAAATGCTTTATTCTTCAAAAGGGCTTTAAATGTATATATTTTATTTTTTGGTTAATACTTAAATTAAAGAAAATTTTTAGCAAATTTATATTAATTTTGAATTGGAGGTTTATAATGCAATTAATTACAAAAATTATATCAAACTCAAAATTTAAACAATTTATTTTAATTAGTGTTTTATTAATATTATATGTTTGTATATCCGCAGTTTCATATACACATGCTGTAACTACGGATATTAGTGGTAGTGTTTTTAGACTTCATATTATTGCAAATAGCAATTCTGATGAAGACCAGAACTTAAAATATATTGTTCGCGATAAAGTTATTGAATACATGTCTTCTATCAAAGATACTGTTTCGTCCAAAGAAGAAGTTATTGAAATTGCTAAATCTAACTTATCTGAAATTCAGAATATTGCATCTCAGACTATTAGGGATAATGGCTATACGTACTCTGTTAGTGTTGAGATTGGAAACTTTTTATTTCCTTCTAAAAAGTATGGTGATATTACTCTTCCACCAGGATATTATGATGCATTAAGAATTAAAATTGGTAAAGCAGACGGACAAAATTGGTGGTGCGTAATGTTTCCCCCTCTTTGTTTTGTTGATGTAACTTCCGGCATAGTACCTGATGAATCTAAAGAAATTATGAAGGAAAATCTTTCAAAAGAAGAATTCAACTTAATTTCAAAAAATTCAAATGAAGTGAAAGTTAAATTTAAAATTGTGGAAGTATTGCAAAATTTCGCTATAAGTGGTATATTTATGTAGTAATGGAGTGTTATAATTACTCTATTTTCTATGTAATAAAGTTACAACTCCCTTTGAAAGGATTGAAATATTTATGGAAAAATTAGTTATAACTGGTGGTACTCCACTAAATGGTGAGGTATCTATAATTGGAGCAAAAAATTCTGCTATTGCTATACTACCTGCAACATTACTATGTAACGGTGTTTGCACTCTTCATAATGTTCCAAACATTATAGATGTAAATTTGTCTTGCCAAATATTGGAAGAACTTGGTTCTAAAATATCATGGACAGGACCTCATAGTTTAACTATTGATAATAGAAATATAACAAAAACACATGCGCCTCTTGATTTAACAAGTAGATTTAGAGCATCATATTATCTTATAGGTTCAATGCTTGGAAGATGTCAAGAAATTGAAGTTGGTTTACCAGGTGGTTGTAATCTTGGTGCAAGACCTATAGACCAACATATTAAAGGTTTTGAAGCCTTAGGTGCTGTTGCTAACCTAACACAAGGAAAAATTAGTGTTAAAGCAAATAAACTCACTGCAACAAATATCTACATGGATGTTGTTTCAGTTGGTGCAACAATTAATGTATTACTAGCTAGTGTTTTAGCCGAAGGTACTACAACAATTGATAATGCTGCAAAAGAGCCACATATTGTTGATGTTGCTAACTTTTTAAATACTCTTGGGGCTGATATCCGTGGTGCTGGAACTGATGTAATTAAGATAAATGGAGTAAAAGAATTAAAGAATAATATTACATATTCAATTGTACCAGATCAAATAGAAGCAGGTACATTCATGCTTGCTGCTCTAGCTACAAAAGGAGATATCATTATAAAAAATTGTATTCCTGAACATTTAGATTGCTTAACATCAAAAATTTTGGAAATTGGTGGAAATGTAGAATATAAAGATGACACAATTCATGTTTGGTACACACAAAGACCAACAAAAACTGTAATAAAAACTCTCCCTTACCCTGGCTTTCCAACAGATTTACAGCCACAAATGGGTGTTGTTTTATCAACAGCAATGGGCACGAGTATTATAAATGAATCTATTTGGACCTCTCGCTTTCAATATACTGCTGAACTTAATAAAATGGGGGCTAATATAATTGCTCAAGGTCAATCTGCTGTTTTTGAAGGAGTAGAAGAATTGTTCGGAGCTCCTGTGTACGCAACAGATTTAAGAGCTGGTGCAGCCCTTGTTATAGCTGGTATTGCTGCAAAAGACGTAACAGAGGTTTATAATCTAAAGCATATAGATAGAGGATACGAAAATATTGAGGATAAATTTTCTAGCTTAGGTGCTAATATCAAACGTGTTTATGAAGAATAGGAAGGATACATATGTTAAAATGTTGTAGCTTATACAGTGGGAGTACTGGTAATAGCTTTTTTATACAAACTGAAGATACTAAATTACTTGTGGATTGTGGGGTAAGCTGTAAAAAAATTGAAAATGCTCTTAATTCTTTAAATATTTCACCTGAAAATATAAATGGCATCCTACTTACCCATGAGCACATTGACCACACAAAAAGTGTTGGTTTACTATCTAAAAAATATAGTATTCCAATTTTTGCAAATAAGGAAACTTGGAATAGTTTATTACCAAATAATTCCAATCTTGAAAAAGCTAATATTAATTTTTTTGAAAATAATTCGTCCTTTGAATTAAACGATTTAAAAATATTGCCTTTTTCTACTCCTCATGATGCTACAAACCCTTGCGGATTCAGTATTTGCAAAGATAATAAGAAAATTAGTATTGCGACAGATTTAGGGCATATTTCCAATGATGTTATTAAAAGCCTTGAAAATAGCTCTCTTGTAATGTTAGAATCTAATTACGATTTTGACGTTTTGCAATATTCCTCATATCCTTATATTTTAAAAAAACGTATTAGTGGTCCTAATGGTCACTTAGAAAATAGTATTACTGGCAAAACACTTGCACATTTAATAAATTCTGGTCTTGAAAATGCTTTATTAATTCATCTTAGCAAAGAAAATAATTTTCCTGAACTTGCATATAAGACTGTTTCTGAAGAACTACAAAAGCAGCATTTCTCAGAAAACGATATTAATTTAATGGTTGCTCCCAGAGATTTACCTAGCAATTTTTTTAATGTTATTTAAGAGAAGAACTACTCTAGAGAAAAAAACATGGCGACCTAAAGTAGTTCTTCTAGAAAAAAATTGGGTAGATAAAAAAATAAAGGGAGATATGTATTTTGTAAAGGCTAACTAATTTTTAGGCTTACTGCAAATGTGTTAGCCTTTACAAGATTAAAAACTTGTTTATGGGCATAATTTAACTATTAATACTATGCTTTTAATTATCTTTAATTTGGATTTTTTTTAGAATTCTTTTTGATAAAAATTTTAATATGATTCTTCTAATGAATAAAAGAACAAAAAAGAATAATAAGATTTTAAATATCATTTTGTTTCTCCAAAGAAAATATTATGCTATAATCATACTACACTTTATTCCATTTGTCAACAAGTTTTTTACGACAAATTTCGACATAATACTATAGAAATCAACATTCCGAACAATATCTCCTACTAAAGCAGCTATCAAAACTCCTCTTGTTTTCTTGATTTTTACTACACTTGCATAGATTGCAATTGTATATAAAGTAGTTTCCGTTGATCCCATAATTGTAGATACAATAAGTCCAATATTACTGTCTACACCATATTTTTTCATTATATCAGTTCCTATTGCAATGGATGCACTACCGAGAAATTGGACGTAAAAATGCAAGTGGCATTACCTCTTTTGGAAATCTAAAAAAATTAATTATGGGTGAAAATATTTTTATTAAAAAATCTATAAATCCTGAATTTCTAAGTGTTCCAATTGCAACAAATAGCCCTATAAGTGTTGGAAATAAACCAATTACAATTTTCATTCCTTCTTTTGCACCATCTAAAAATGTATCAAATATCTTTACTTTTTCCTTAATTGCATATAATAAAATTATTGTAATTGTAATCGGAATTACTGCATTTGACCAAAAATTTATATAATTCATATTTACCTCTTTCCAATCATTATTTTAGCAACTATTATTGCAGAAGCTGCAGCACAAAGTGTTGCGACCCACACGGGGAATAGAATTGCCGTAGGATTTTTAGAGCCCAACAAATTTCTAATTGCTATAACTGTTGTTGGAATAATTTGAATTGATGCAGTATTTAATACAATAAAAATAAACATATCATTGCTTAATACTTTTTTATTTTCATTTCTTTTCTGTAAAGATTTCATAGCTTTAAGTCCCATTGGTGTTGCTGCATTCCCTAGTCCCATAATATTTGCTACTATATTCATTGATATTTCTGTATATACTTCTTCATCTTTTTTTATTTTAGGAAATAAAAATTTTAATATTGGTTTCAGCATATTTTTTATTTTTTCTATAATACTGGTTTTTTCAGCAATTTTCATAATTCCATTCCATAAGCATATTGTTCCAAGTAAACTTATACATAATGTTACTGCACTATCTGTAGATTCAAAAATTGCTGAATTAGTTTTCGAAATATCTCCAAAACATAACCCATAAACAAATGAAATTATTAAAAAAAATGGCCAAACTAGATTTAACATTTCCCTATTTTCTCCCTTCTTGATTATATTCAAATAAATTTTATAAATTACCAAAAAAAGGAAATTTTTAACCATTTTTTATTGATTTATTTAATTTTTTATGGTATCATATTTTTAGTTTAATATGTGTCGAAAATTGTTAAAAGGAGGAGTATTATGAAATCAACAGGTGTAATTAGAAGAATTGACGAATTGGGCAGGGTTGTTATTCCGATTGAACTTAGAACTCAATTTGGAATTTCAGAAAAAGATCCTATGGAAATATATGTAGATGGAAGCTCCATTATCCTAAGAAAATATGAGCCAAACTGTATTTTTTGTGGTAGTTCAAAAAAATTAGCTAGTTTTGAAGGAAAACCTATTTGCAATAAGTGTGCAAATGCAATATATAAAATGAGTGAAAAGTGAAAAATAAGAAGTTTAATATTTTTATTATTAGACTTCTTATTTTTAGCTTTTTTTATTAATTTTATTTGTAAATAATTAAAAAAATAATTGACTATTTTTTTATTATTTTTTTAATTATTTTTTAATTATTTTTTTAATTATTTTTTAATTATTTTTTTATTATTTTTTTATTATTTTTTTATTATTTTTTTATTATTTTAAAATTAAATTATTTTAAATTAAACTATCTCTTAATTTATTTATATTTTTTACCTTAACCCAAATTGTTATAATTATTTATTTAAAAAATATTGATAAATTTCATTTCTATTCGTTTCTCGATTTTTTGCTATTTTTTTTATTATTTCTTTTTTTTCTAATCCCTTTTTAAAATAAAATTCATATTGTTCATCAAGAGATAATTGATTTAAATTATTATTCTTTTTTTCCACTTTTGAACCCTCAATTAAAATAACAAATTCTCCACGTAATTCATCTTGATTTTCTAATATTTCACTAATCGTACCTCTTATAAATTCTTCATGAATCTTTGTTATTTCTCTTGCTAAAACCATTTTTCGATTTCCAAATATTTCCAGAATGGTTTTTAATGTTTTTTTCATTTTATGTGGTGCCTCATAAAAAATTAGTGTTTTATTTTCTTCTTTCAATTCTTCTAATTTGTTAATTTTATCCTTTTTATTTGCCGATAAAAAACCAACAAAAGTAAATTCATTTGTATTTAAACCAGAACAAACTAATGCATTAACAAAGGCACAAGCTCCAGGTATTGGGTGTATTTCAATATTGCTTTCTATGGCTTTTTTTACTATTTCTTCTCCTGGATCTGATATTCCAGGAGTCCCAGCATCTGAAACAAGAGCAATATCTTTTCCCTCTAATAATTTATCAATTAATATTTCCGATTTTGTTTTTTCTATTTCTCTATAATAACTTATTAATGTTTTTTTTATATCAAAATGATTTAATAGTTTTAAAGTATGTCTTGTATCCTCTGCAGCAATTAAGTCAACTTCTTTCAAAATATTAATTGCTCTAATTGTTATATCATCCAAATTTCCTATGGGTGTTGCCACTAAAAATAATTTTCCTGCCATTTTCGATCTCTCCCTTTTTTATTAATTTTAAACAAAAATAATTTATACTTAATTATTCTATTTTTAATTTAATATTTATTATTTTTTATTTATTGTTTTATGGAATTATTTTATTTAAAATTAAATAAAATAATTATTAATTAAATTGTTCTGTCTATATTTTATTATATATTTTTAAAATTTCATCATCATATTTTTCTTTGTCTTGGTAAACAAATAATGGCTTTTGAATTTTCAAAAATGGTTTTGCATTTTTAACTGCCTTTATTAATATTAAATTTGCTTGTACATTTTTACTAGGATATACCAATCTCATTTCTTTTATCTCTAATTTATATCTCCTAAAATTTTCCATTATATCCATTAATCTATCTGGTCTATGAACCATATAAATTTCACCTTTTTCTTTTAATAAACTATGTGAAACTTTGGCAATATCTTCAATTGTGCATTCTATTTCATGTCTTGAAATTAATTTAGATTTGTTTTCATTTTCTAGTCCAGTATTATTTTTCATGTATGGTGGATTTGTAATTATTACATCATATTTTCCTTTTCCAAGTTTTTTATCAATTTCTTTTATATTGCCATTTATTATTTCAATTTTTTCCTCAAGATTATTTAAAGCAATACTTCTTTGGGCCATTTCTGCTACTTCTTCTTGAATCTCTATACCAATTATTTTTTTAGCATTTATTTTAGCTGTTAATAAAATTGGAATTATTCCTGTTCCAGTTCCCAAATCTATTATGCTTGAATTATTTTTTATTGTTCTAGCAAATTCTGTTAAAAGCACACTATCTATACCAAAACAAAAGCCGTTATTATTTTGTATTATTTTTAAATTATTAATTTGCAAATCATCAATTCTTTCATTTTTTCTTATTAAAATATTCATATACTCTCCCTGTAACTATTTTATTTATATAAGAATATTATATAATAAATTTCGAAAATTTCAAGGAGTAATATGAATTCTCGTGGTAGGAAAAAGAAAAAATTTAATTTTTGCGAAAAAAGAGATTGTGCAATAAAATCAATTAATGAAGTGAATTGTTTTTTATGCAATTTAAATAGAGTATTTACAATAAAAAAATTATTTAAAAATAAATAAAAAAATAAATAATAAATAAATTAATTAAAAAATAAATAATTAATTATTTATTTAATAAAAAAATCAGAATAAAAGACTGTTGCTCAAAATATTTTTATATGCTTTGTCAACCGTCCGAAAAAATAAATTATTTTATTTTTTTTATTTTTTAGTTTCGTTCTTGTTAATTTTTTTACATTTTTGTTTTGAATTTATGTAGAAAATCATATAATATTTTTCTTGATTTTACTGTTTCTTTTTGACAATATTGATATTTTTTTCTTTTGTTTTTTTAGAACAAATTGTGTAAATCCGTAACTTTTTCTATTTATTTTATTAATTATTTCTTTTATTAAATATAAGATTTTTTGATTTGTCTTTTTGTGCATTGTTTTTTATAGTCCTTTATTTTTTTATTTAAATTGTTTTTTTTTATATTTTTTTATTTAATTTTTATTTTATTATTTATATTTCTTTATTTTCAACTAATAAATTTATACTATTTATTTCATTAAGTTGTGAAACCGTTTTTAAAATAGATTTTTTTATTATTTCTATTTTTTCTGCATTTAAATCTGTATTAAATTCTTTTGAAAAATTTATATATAAATTATCCTTAATTAATTCAAGATTTAATATTTTTGTATTTTCTGGAATTAATTTTTTTAAATTATTATTTTCTGGTCCTGCAATTAAATATTCAATTAATTGTTTTTCTGGATTGTTTAATAATTTTTTAGAATCAATCTGCCTTATTTCTGTTCCTAAATCTTTTGCTTCTTCATCATAAAAATACAATACGATATTTGTTGTTCTTAATTGTTCTTCTGATATTTCCTGTTCTGGCGTATATTCTTTAATTATATTATTTTTAGTTTTCTTGTAATCTTTAATTAAAATTAATCCTATCCATAAAATAAAACTTAATAAAAAAATAATAATAATAAACATTGTAATTTTTTTTATTTTCATTTTGCTCTCCTATCTTGTTTAATATTATTATTTATATATTTTTTTAGAACAATTTATTAATTCTTTTATTTTTTATCATTTAATATTCTAAATAATTAATTATTCATTTTTTTATTTTATACTTTAAACAGTTTATTATTTAACACTTTTAAAATATTTATTTATTTTTCAATATTTCAAAAAATCTATCTTTTTTACTCTCTATCTCTTGTGAATCATAAAATTCTATGACTCCATTTCCGTTTATTTTTTTTCCATTTTTTTTCAATGTTTTTTTTAGGTGTTTTGCTACTTTTTCGGCTCCATTAAAGAATTTCACGTCTCCAAGTATTGCTTTTATATCCTCTTTTATTAAAGGATAATGTGTACATCCAAGCACAACATTTTTAACTTTTCCTGTATACTCTTGCAAATTTTGCTTTAAATATCTTTGTATTTTTTCATGATTTCCCTCTTCAATTATATCAGCTAAACCACTACAAGGTAATAAAATTGTTTTATTATTATTGTATTTTTGATATAACAAATTAAATTTTTCACTTTCTATGGTTCCTTTTGTTGCCATTACCAAGGTTACATCATCATATGCATAATCATATACCATTTTATAAGCTGGTTCAATTGCAATAATTGGAATACTATTATATTTTTTTCTCAGAAAACTTGCTGCCTTAGCACTAGCTGTATTACATGCTATTACAATTGCCTGTGCTCCATTATCTATTAAATTTTTTGTTATATTATCTGCAATACAAATTACTTCCTCATCTGTTTTTTCTCCATATGGGTTGTTAATTGAATCGCTATAATAATAATAATTTAAATTCGGTAATATTTTTATTATTTCTTTTAGTACAGTTACTCCACCTATCCCTGAATCAAATACTCCTATTCTAGATATTATTTCCATTTTATCCCTTCTTTGTGAAATTCGTTTTTAAGACATTTTTGATTGTTTTTCAATTCTATATATTCTTTTATTGTAAAACAGTCTTATTTTTGATCTTCATGCATTGTTTTTATTTTTAAGTATTATATTTTTAAATTTATTAAAAAAAAGATAATAACCATTTCCCTGATAAGTTATTATCTCTCTTGGCGGAGATTGAGGGATTCGAACCCTCGCGGCCACTTACGCAACCCTAACGGTT
>CAZTBY010000034.1:0-9891 GCA_964612395.1 uncultured Clostridium sp.
GTGGCATTATCTAAAAAATCGAACTGTGCATATTTAGCAATAGATAAAGCACTAGAGGATGTAAGAACAAAAGACACAGGAGAAATTCCAATGCATATTAGAAATGCACCAGTAGAAGACATGAGCCAGTTTGGATACGGTGTAGGATACAAATATCCACATGACTATCCAAACTACAGAGTTGAACAACAATATTTACCAGATAAAATAAAAAATACAAAATATTTTATCAAAGATGACACTGTAGAATAACAAAAAGTATTGTAATTAAAGAACTTTTTTGATATAATACCAAAAGAAAAGGAGGAGGTTAATGGTAACTTTTGAAGATGTAAAAAATAATCCAGAGGTACAAGAACTAATTGTTGGGGCACAAAAACAATTAGATGCATTAGGATATACAGAACATGCACACAGGCATGTAAGCATTGTTTCAAATAGAGCAGGAAAAATATTAGAAACACTTGGCTATGATGAACATAGAATAGAACTTGCTAAAATTGCAGGATATTTGCATGATATAGGAAATGGAGTAAACAGGGTAGATCATGCACATTCAGGTGCAATACTTGCATATACAATTTTAAAAGACATGGGTATGGATATAAAAGACCGAATGGAAATAATGTCTGCAATAGGAAATCATGATGAGGCAACAGGAACAGCAGTAAGCGATATTTCAGCAGCATTAATTTTAGCAGATAAATCAGATGTACACAGAGATAGGGTTGTAAATAAAAATTTAACTCGATTTGAAATACATGATAGAGTAAACTATGCAGTAACAGAAGCAAATCTAAAAATAAGTAAAGAAGAAAGAAAAGTAACATTAGACCTTACAATAGATACCAAAATATGCCCAGTTTTAGACTATTTTGAAATATTTATGGAAAGAACAATGATGAGTAAATATGCAGCAAAATACTTGCAAATATGGTTTGAACTTGTAATTAATGGTACAAAACTATTATAATTTTGCAAAACAGAAAGGAATGAATAAAAGTGAAAAAACACAGAAAAACATTAACAGTTATTATAATTTTAATTGTAGCTCTATTTATGTTCGCGTCATTTTTTGGAGTATACAAGAAAAACGAAAATGGAGAAAAAGTTAGTATTTTACCAAACTTGAAATTAGGAATGGAATTTGGAACAACAAGAGTAATCACTGCAAGTGTAAATAATAATGTAAACAAAGTTGTTTATGATTCAGAAGGTAATATTGTAACACAAGAAGATGGTGTAGAATATACAGAGGAGAATGGATATAAGATTGAAGAAACACCTGTAAATGAAGATTCTGCAAAAACAGTAGAAAACTATAAAAAAGCAGAAAAAATAATTGAAAAGAGACTTAAAGGAAATAGTATAACGGAATATTCAATAGATTTAGATGAAACAAATGGAACAATAAAACTAGAAATACCAGAAAATGACACGGCAGATGATATTGAAAGCATAATGAAGAATTCTGGAACATTTATATTATTAGATGGTGAAACATTTGAAACAGTTTTTGATAATAGCTATTTAAAAAAGGCAGATGTTGTATATAGCCAAGGAACAACAGAAACAGGAGTTTTCTTGCAACTAGAATTTAATGAAGAAGGAACAAAGAAAATTCAAGAGTTAAATAGTATTTATATTGAAACAACAGAAGAACAAACGAACGAAGACGGAGAGACAGAAAATGTTACAAACTCAAAAAATGTTTGGGTAATATTAAATGATAAATTCCTAGGAACGACAGTCCTACCAAACATAGTTTACAACAATAAAATAATGTTAACATATGGCTTGTCAAACGATACAAGCGAAATACAAACAGCAATAAAAGATGCACAAAAAGAAGCTGCTTTATTAAATTCAGGTGTAATGCCACTTTCATATGAGTATTCAAATGAAACAAGAGAAACAAACATTACTGAGAATAAACTTTTTATATACGGAATTGCAATAGGAGTGGTTTTTGTAATTGCATATATTTATTTAGTTGTTAAATATAAAGCAAGAGGCTTTATATCAGTATATTTCCAAGTTGGATACTTAGGAATTCTATTATTAATTTTAAGATTAACTAGTGTAATAATTACAATAGAAGGACTTGCTGGAATAGTTATAGCAATGGTATTAGAATACATTTTTACATTCATTGTTTTAAGAAATTTAAGCCAGAGTGCAGATGGTATGTACAAAAAAGCAAACTTAGAGTTTTTCCTAAATACACTTCCAATATATGTTATTGCAATTGTGTTTACTTTTGCCTCGAGAGTTAATGTTAGTAGCTTTGGAATGTCTCTATTTTGGGGAATATTACTAATTTATGTATATAACTTTATATTCCCAAAGTATATTTTTGAAAACTTAAATGGGAGGTCAAAATGAAAACATTGAAAAAAATAATAATAATAATATATGCAATAATAATAGCAGTTGGAATGTTTATGTTAGTAAAAAGTGGTTTAAACTATTCTGAAAATTACACACAACATCTTTTACTAGAAACAGCAAAACAATATACTTTATATGTTGGAATTTCAACAACAACTATACTTTTATACTTTGTAATAAGATATTATAAAAAAGGAGTTCTAACAGTACTTCTAATATCAATACTAGGAATTGCTGGAACAATTATATTTGTTCTTGCAATAATGGCAATACTAAGAATGCCAATAACAAAGTTATTTTTCCCAATAATGCTTGGATCTTATGTTGCAAGTATTGTAACTATCTCTGCATATTTTGAAGAGAACACTTAAAATGTCACGAAATAAAAAATCCCTTAATATATTTATATTAGGGATTTTTTAGGAGATGATAAAAGTGTTTAAGAAAATTTTAAAATCAATTTGTAGGTACAAAGAAAATATTACAATTGATGAAATGATAGAAATAATAAAGAATAACGAAAATGCGGTTCTGTTAGATGTAAGAAGTTCACAAGAGTTTAAAGAAGGGCACATAAGGCGGAAGTGTTAATATACCGGTTTATGACCTTTTAGGTCAAGCTCAAAAAAAAATAAAAAAAGAAAGCATTATAATAGTATATTGTAGTGCAGGTATAAGAAGCAAAAGAGCAATTCAAATTCTACGAAAATTAGGATATAGAAATTTATATAATATAGAAGGCGGAATAGAAAATTTATGAATGAAATTTTAAAAAAAGCAAAACAAAACATGTTATTAAAAGAAAAAGAATTATCACCATATGCATGCAAATCTGAACAAGGAATATGGCTAAAAGAAGATAAAGAAGATATAAGACCAATATTTTTTAGAGATATAGATAGAATAATTCACTCATCAGGATATACAAGATATATAGATAAAACTCAAGTATACTCATTTATTCAAAATGACCATATAACAAGAAGGGTTTTACATGTACAACTTGTTTCAAAAATTGCAAGAACAATTGGAAGAAGTTTAAGACTAAATGAAGATTTAATTGAAGCAATGGCATTAGGACATGATATAGGTCATACACCATTTGGGCATAAAGGAGAAAGCCTATTAAATTCAATTTGTGAAAAAGAGAATATTGGGTTCTTTTGCCACAATGCACAAAGCGTAAAAATTCTGCAAGATATTGAAGGTTTAAATATTAGTATGCAAACATTAGATGGAATTTTAGCACATAATGGAGAAATTCTAAAAAATAAATATGAACACAATATTGAAAAATCAAGAGAAGAATTCGAACAAGATTTGTATTGTGCATTCCACGAAAAGAATTACAGCAAAAAGATAATTCCAATTACAATAGAAGGAAGTGTAGTAAGAATATCAGATGTTATAGGATATATTGGTAGAGACATAGAAGATGCAATAACCCTTGGAATTGTTGAAAGAAGTGAAATACCAGAATTTCCAAAAAAAATACTTGGAGATAATAACCGACAAATAGTAGATACATTAATAAAAGATGTAATAGTAAATAGCTTTGATAAGCCATATTTAAGCTTTTCACAAGAGGTTTTTGAAGCGTTAATGAAATTACAAAACTGGAATTTTGAGAAAATATATAACTCAGAAAAGGCAAATGCAAACTATGATAAAATAGAAAAATGTTTTACAAGACTTTATTATTTCTATTTAGAAAAATTAAGCGAAGTAAACCCAAAAAAAGAAATAACTAAAAACACAATAACAGCATCAGAAAGAACATTGTATCATTTTGTAAACAAAATGATGGAAAAGCCAAGTGAAAATATAAAGAGAATAGTAGTCGACTATATAGCAGGACAAACAGACAAATTCTTTTTAAACGAGTGTGAATTATATTTAAAATAAGAATATTACAAGAATATTACAAGAATATTACAATTAAAAAACAAATTGCAAAAAATGTTGCAATTTGTTTTTTAATATGATTTAATAATATTAAAATAAACTTAAAAAGGAAGATTTGTGATGAAAAAGCTAATTTCTTATAAACTACTAGTTGATATAGTCTTAATTTTAATAACTATAATTCTTACATTAACTACAAATACGAAGGTATTTGCTATTGAAACAGAAATAGAAGTTTCAGAAGATTTTAAAAAGTGGCTTGAGTTACCAGATGAAGAACGTCAAAATATTTTAATGCCACGTGTATGTGAAATTCCAAAGACACAAGCAACATATACAAACCCATTTTATTATGGTAGCCTTTTGAAAAGCAGTTTTGAATCTAAATATGATTTAAGAAATGTAATTCCAGAAAATATGGTAATAAAAAATCAAATGAGTACAGGTTCTTGTTGGGCTTTTGGAGCTTTAGCATCATTGGAAACCAATTTAGCGATGAATAATTATTATAAGGGAATTTTAGCAAAGGAATATGATTTTTCAGAAAGACATTTGGAATATGCTACATCTAATACTTTTATAAATGGAGATACATATAAGTATGGATTAAATAGAACAGCAGGATTGGGAGGTAGCTGGGCTTTTGCTGAATATTACTTTGGTAATGGCACTGGTCCAATTCTTGAGGAATCTATGACATTTGTAGATGGTTACGATAAAATAGATTTAAGCGAATTTGAAAATCATAGTACAGTAGCACAAGTTTTTGATACTAAAATATTTCCAAGTTATAAAGTTACAGAGGATACTACAGAAATAAAAAATCTTATGAAGGACTATATACAAAAAAACGGTGGAATTTCTGCAGGAATTCATGGTGCGCAATTACTATCAGAGTACTATAATAATAAAACAGGAGCAATATATTGTGATGATGCTACTCAATGCCAAATGAATCATATGGTTTTGATAATTGGTTGGGATGACAACTATGCAGTTGAGAATTTTAATGAGAACCATAGACCAAGCAAAAAAGGTGCATGGATTGTGAAAAATTCATGGGGAGTAAAGCAAGATCAAGGTTCAGTTGAAGAAGTAAAAAATATACTTTTCAAGGCAAATAAAGAAAGCTATGAAGCTTTAGGATGGACAGATAGCTCAATGTTACCAGATACAGTTATTACAAATATTCGGATGTACAATTGAAGATGGCAGAGTATATTATTACATAGGGGACAATGGATTTATGTATATATCTTATGAAGATGTAAATATATACCAAGAATTAAATGGAGTAGAAAAAGCTAAGGAATATGTTAGTTATGATAATTTGTATCAATATGACGAAACATACATTGGAGTAGGTGTAGAAGTAGGACAATCTACAATCTATTTAGGAGATACATTTACTAAAAAAACATCAGGGAAGGAATTTCTAACGCGGTGTTGCATTGCATGCACTTGAAACATATACTTGCACAGTTTATGTTAATCCGAATGGAACAAGTAAAAATGAAAGTGATTTACAGAAGGTAACTTTGAAAACTGGAAATACAGAAACTATTGAAGCTGGGTATCATGTGTTGGAATTTCAAGATCCAATCGAAATAAAATCTAATGATTTTGCTGTTGTTATAAAAATTCAAGGCACAGGAAGTAAAATTTCATTGGGAGTAGAGATAAAATATAGTGGTTCATCTTACACAAAGAATGTTACAATAGAGAATAATAAATGTTTTTATTCCACTGAAGAAGAATTTAAAAATAATGTTTGGGTTGATTGCTCAAAAACTTCTTCAAATCTTTCATTTGATACAACAGTAAAGGCTTTCACAGTAGCAAAAGTAGAAGACGATTCTTTGAAAAATATAGAAGTTGCAACTAAGCCTAACAGGACAGCATATTTTGTAGGCGAAAACTTTGATAAAACTGGAATGGTGATTAAGGCAAACTATAATAATGGTAAATCAAACATAATAGTGGGGTACAATATTACTAATGGAACAAATTTACAAGAAGGTCAAAATATAACAATTTCATACGAAGATAAAACTATAAATTTACCTATTACAGTTGAAAAAAATACTGTGGAAGAATTGAAAATAAAAACACCACCAACTAAAACAACATATAAGGCGGGGCATGCATTTGAAAAAGCAGGAATGGTAATTGAAGCAACATATAAAGATGGAACAGTAAAAAATGTTACGGATTATACAATAAAAGATGGAAGTAACTTAAAAAATGGACAAACTACTGTAACAATATGTTTTGGAGAAAAGGAAGTAAAACAAGAAATTACAGTTGAAACTAATCCACTTGTGAAAATTGAAATAACAAAAGCACCAAACAAAACAAAATATGTTGAGGGACAAAATTTTGAAAAAGATGGAATGAAGATTATAGGAACATATGAAGATGGTCTACAAACAGAAATAATAGATTATGAAATTATTGGTGGTACTAATTTACAAGAAGGAACAACAAGTGTAACTATTTCATTTGAAGACCAAAGGGTAACACAAGATATAAGTGTAGAGAAAAAAGCAGTTGAAAGTATTAAAGTTATACAAAAGCCAGACAAGATAAAGTATGTAAAAGATAAAGATTCATTAGATCTAACAGGAGGAAAAATAGAAGCAACATATAATGATGGAGATAAAGAAGAAATTCAAATGTCTGATAACAGTGTAACAATTTCAGGATTTGATAATTCAACTGTTGGAAACATTACTTTAACAATTACATATAAAAATAAAACAACAACTCTATCAATAGAAATAATAGAAGAAATAATAAATAATTCAGATATAAGTAATGGAAAATGTGTTGTTAAGAATTTCAAAATGTATACTTATACTGATCCAGAAAAACAGGAATATGCTTTAATAGATATTATAGTAAACAACATAACGCGAAATTTTGAAAATGATAAGTATGAATATTATTATTATTTATCAATCAATTCACAAGAACAAAGCATAACAAATTGGGTTAAGATAAATGAGGAACAAAAAAGTAATGACATAAGTTTTAGGATAGATACACATTCTATATCAAATTACTCGGAACTAAAAGAAGCACAAAATATATATTTATATATAAAAGAAGTTGCTATAAAAGGTGGCAGTCAAAAATCAGTAACATCTAATGCTATGCTAGTTACAAGCTCAAAAAATGGAGAAATTTACTTAGATGATGCGAAAATTGAAAAAGTAAACCAAAGTAATCAAGCAGAACAAATAAGCAATGACGATAAAAAAGATTATACAACATCAAAAAATGTTATACCTAATACAGGAACAACAATAGCTATAATGCTGGTTTGTATAATTATTGTAGCAACTGGGGTATATGGATTTATTAGAGTGAGAAAGATGAAAGAAATATAATTAAAAAGGGGAGATACAAATGAACGAGAAAAAAATAAGTCTAACAACAGCAATTTTGTTGTTTATAATAATATTATTAATAATGGTAATTATTGGAGGGGGAGTATATTGCAAAATCTATAATAAACAAGAAGAAAATGAAATTAAACAAAATTATGTGGAGAATGAAAAGGAAGAGAATAATAAGGAAGAAAGCAAGAAGGATGTAGATAAGAGCGTAGAAGAATTAGTAACAGATGCAAAATTTAATTATAATACAGGAATAGATAGCTTTACATATACATGGAATAATAAAACATATACATATGAGGCAAATAGCACAGAGATTGTATGGATAAATTTGGAAAAAACGAAATTTCCATATATAAATATAGATTCACAAGATGCAAAAGAAATGAATAAAGAAATTGAAGATTTATTTAATAAATATTTTGAAGCTACAGTAAATGAGATAAAGATTGTGAGGGATTCGGAAAAAATAGAGAATGAAGAGGAAAGAGAACAAGCGAGATACAATAATGAATGGGCTTCAGTATTTCCAGATTATTATGAGGATAGTTTTCTACAATATTCAGCATACAAAAATGATAACATATTATCAATTGTTATAAAAGAAGGAAAATTTGTTAATGTAGGATATAAATACAAAACATATAACATAGATTTGAATACTGGTAAAAAGGTAAAACTTAAAGAAGCCTACCCAAAGTTAGGGTATACTCAAAGTGAATTGGAAGAAAAACTTTTAGAAGAAGTTGCTAAATTGGTGAAAGAGAGATGCGAGGCTAGTAATGCCTTAGATAGGTATGAATATTTAATGGATAATAATAAAAAAACTGTTATAAATACAATAGAAAGCGATAATGCTAGCTATTTTATAGATGAAAATAAAAATTTAAATATTGTATTGGTGACCGATCAGACTTGGGGAAACGATCTTTGGGATATTCTTTATACGGTAAGAAAATAAAAAAAGTTTTAAATAAAATAATCAAATCGACAAAATGTGAAATTTTGTCGATTGTTTTTTCGCCAAAACTTCCCATTTTTCATCGAAGGAAAAACAAAAAAAAACTAGAATATATAAGGTATACAACTAAAATAGGAGGGATAATTTTGAAGGTTACATATAATGAAAAGGACAAGCTCTTGACATTAAAACTTACAGAAGAAATAGACCATCATTCTTCTGAAAAGATTAGAACAAGAGCTGATTTTGAGATACAAAAATATATACCCAAAATATTAGTAATAGACTTTACAAATGTTAATTTCATGGATAGTGCAGGAATTGGAATGGTATTAGGTAGATATAAGATGTCTAGCATATTTGGAGGAAAGATGTTCATGAAAAATGTATCTCCAAGAGTGAAAAAAGTATTTGAAATGGCAGGAGTAACTAGAATAATACCAATAATTGAAGAACAAGGAGGAACAGAAATTGGAAAATGTATATGAAAATAAAATGAGTTTGAAATTCTTAAGTAAATCAGAAAATGAAGCATTTGCACGAATTACAGTAGCAAGCTTTGCCTCGCAGTTGGATCCAAGTATAGAAGAAATATCAGACATAAAAACAGCCGTATCAGAAGCAGTTACAAACTGCATAATTCATGGCTATGAAGAAAAAATAGGAACTATACATATTGAATGCAGATTATTTCAAAAAACAATAGAAATAGTAATTATGGATAAAGGAAAGGGAATAGAAAATATTAGCCAGGCAAAAGAGCCTTTGTTTACAACAAAACCAGAACTTGAAAGATCAGGCATGGGCTTTACAATTATGGAAAGTTTTATGGACGAGCTAAAAATAGAATCTGTAGTAGGAGTTGGTACAAGAATTACTATGAAAAAAGTAATTAAAGATGAATAACGGAGGGCTTATGTACGAGATAGAAACAGAAGATATTGTAAAGGCGAAAAATAAATCAGAGGAAGCAATGTCTAAACTTATTGAACAAAATAGTGGGCTAATTTGGAGCATAGTAAAAAGATTTTCTGGACGAGGACATGGACTAGAAGATTTATACCAAATAGGTTGTATTGGATTAATAAAGGCAATTCAAAGGTTTGATGTAAGCTATAATGTACGAATATCAACATATGCGGTACCATATATCATACGGGGAAATAAAACGATTTATAAGAGATGATGGACCAATAAAGGTTAGTAGAAGCATAAAAGAACTTGCAACAAAAA
>CAZTBY010000035.1:0-9844 GCA_964612395.1 uncultured Clostridium sp.
TTTTTGATAATATTTTCATAATCTATTTTTTCATAGATTACTTTACACTATCTATAATATGTTTATAAGGTTTATTTAATATGAATTTTATAAACATATTACCTACTGTCTTTTAGCATTTATTATATCACATTTTTTTGAAAAATATTGACATTTTAGAAAAATTGTAGTAATATATTTATGTAACAGCTGTGATGTCGTGATTACAGTGGTTAGCTCATTTATTGGAAATAATTCCACTATAAAAAACCAGAGTTTTTGCAGAAACTCTGGTTTTACTATGTATTTTCATACTAGTGATTGTCGTGGTTACCTTTGCATAGCACTATTACACATAGTACTAAAAAGGCAATTAGCTCACTTGAATTCATACTTCCACCTCCTTCCTTCGTGGAATTAGGTGTATTATATAATACATCTTGTTAAAAAGTAATAATTCTATGGTAAAAAAGCAAAGTGTTTTTCACTTTGCTTTTTGTTTTATTTACATTCCTTTAATTTGTACTGTTACTTTTTCGCCATTGATTTCAATTTCTTTTTCAATGTCGTTTTCTATTGGTGTTTTTACAAATTTTTCAGTTAATGTATCTTGAGTGATTTTTTCTAAGTACTCTTCTAGAACTTTTTGCATTAATTTTCCTTCTGTTTGCAAACTTAGTATTATGCGTTGTTCTACTTTTAAACCTGCATCTTTTCTTAATACTTGTAGTGTTCTTACTAGATCTCTATACATTCCTTCTACAATTAGGTCTTCTGTTAGTATAGTATCTAGTGCTATTGTGTAATTTCCTTCTTTTATTACAACTATGTGTGCTTTTGGTCTCATATTCTTTAAAAATACATCTTTTTCAAATATTCCAAAACCTGGTACTTCTATTTCTTTTACTTTTTCATCATTGAATTTTGAAACTAAGTTTTTCATTTCTTCATCTGATAAACCTTCTATTTTTGCTTTGAAATCTTGAATTTTTTCTTTTAACATTCTTCCTGCAACTTTGAAGTTTACTATTAAGTATTCGTCATTTAATATAAATTCATCTTTTATCAAGTCTATTGTTTTTACATTTAATTCTTCTTTGATTATTGGTTCAAAGTCTTTTATTGATTTTTCAATATCTTTTTCACTTGAAATGTACATTGTGTTTAATGGTTGTCTAACTTTTAGTTGTTTTTCATTTCTTAGCATTAAACCAAGTGCTATTACTTTTCTTATTTCTTCAACTTCTTTTAGAATTTCTTCATTTTCAAATTCTGGTGTTGGCGTTGGATAATTGCTTAAGTGTATTGATTTTGCTTCGTTTGGTTCAAAGCTTCTTACCATGTTTTGCCAGATTTCTTCTGTCATAAATGGTATTACTGGTGCTATTGCTTGAGACATTTCTTTGATAGTTGTATATAGTAAATAGTAGCAAAGTGTTTTATCACTATCTTCACCAATTTTCCAAAATCTTTTTCTGTTTACTCTTACATAGAAATTTGATATATCATCAACAAATATTTCAAATTCTTTAACTAAGTTTTGAACTTGATAGCTATCCATTGATTTTCTAGCAACCTCTATGAATTTGTTTAGTCTTGCAAGTAACCATTTATCTGTTTTTTGTAGTTTAGACATGTCTAATTTATAATCTTTTAAATTTGGCATATCTAGTATTGCATAAGTGTTGAAAAATACATATATATTCCAAAAATTTAATAATTTTCTTCTTGATTCGTCTCCTAAGTTGAAACCAAATCTAACATCGTTATTAACTTGTGCTCCTGCATACAAATATCTTATTGGGTCTGCTCCTATTTTTTCTGCCGCCTCGTCGAATTTAATCATATAACCTGATTTAGAGAATTTTCCACCATCTTCTTTGATAACTGCACCATATGTAAGTACAGATTCATAAGGAGCTCTTCCCTCTAGTACTACAGACATGAATAGTAATGAATAGAACCATAATCTTATCTGTTCTTTCATTTCTGTTACCCATTCTGCTGGGAAATATTGTTTCCAGTATTCTTTATCTGTAAAGTATTTTAATGTTGAAAATGCTACTATACCAGCATCTAACCAACAGTCTCCAACATCTTTTATTCTTTGAACATGTTTTCCACAATGTGGACAAACTATTTCTATTCCATCTATCCAAGGTCTATGTAAATCTGGCAATTCATCTACTTTTTTAGGGTCAACCGCTAATGTTTTTAGTTCTTCTCTTGAACCTACAACTGTAACTTTTCCACATTCTTCACAAGGATATATTGGAAGTGGTAGTCCATAAAATCTCTTTCTTGAAATTGCCCAGTTGCCCATGTTATTTAGCCAATCTTCCATTCTCTTTCCCGCAAAGTCTGGTGTCCATTTAACTTGTCTTGCAGCTTCTATAAGTTTTGGTCTTATTTTATCACTGTTAATGTGCCATTCTTGAACTGCTTTAAATACTACTTCACTTTTGCATCTCCAACATACTGGATAGCTGTGTTCGTGTTCTTCTATTTTATATAATTTATTTCTTTTCTTTAATTCTTCAAATACAAGCTCTGCAACTTCTTTTGTATTGTGTCCTGTCATGAATCCAAAACCATCTAATATTACGCCTTCATCATCAATTGGAACTACAACATCTAAGTTCTCTCTTTTTCCAAGTTCAAAGTCTTCAGCACCACAACCTGGAGCAATGTGTACAACACCTGTACCATCTTCTGAAGAAACATCTTCCCATGCAACTACTCTATGGTCTATTTCTTTTTGTTTTTCCATTTCTGGGAAACATGTTTCATATTTTAAGCCAACTAATTTTTCACCTTTGAAGCTATCTACAACTTCTATTTTGTCGTCTCCTAAAATTCTTAAAGCATTTTTATCCATTATTAAGAATTTATCATCTGATTTTACTTTAACTTTAACATAATCAATTTCTGGATTAACTGCTAATGCCACGTTTGAAGAAAGCGTCCATGGAGTTGTTGTCCAAACTACTATTTTACTATCTGTTCCTATTAATGGTAGTTTGAAGAATACTGATTTATGTACCATTTGTTTATATGAACCAGCCATTTCGTGTTCTGATAAAGATGTTCCACATCTTGGGCACCAAGGCATTGGCCTAAATGATCTTTCTATCATTCCTAGTTCATCACATTTCTTTAGGAAATGCCATATTGCTGTGATGTTTTCTTCTGTATTTGTGTAATATGAATTATCCCAATCCATCCATTGTCCTAATCTTTTAGATTGTTCTGTTATTGTTTTTGAAAAATGGTCAACACGTGCTAAACACTTTTTAGTAAAGTTCTCTAAACCATATTTTTCAATATCTTTTTTATCGTTAAAGCCTAGTTCTTTTTCAACTTCAACTTCTATCCAAAGACCTTGTCCATCAAAGCCATTTTTATAGTGTGATGTATATCCATTCATTCCCTTGTAACGTATGTATATATCTTTTAAAGTTCTTCCCCAAGCATGGTGAATGCCCATTGGGTTATTGGCTGTAATTGGTCCATCTAAAAACCTGAATTTTTTTCCATCTTTGTTCTTTTCTAAAAGTGCTTGAAAACATTTTTCATCTTCCCAAAACTTCATAACATCATGTTCCATATTGATAAAATTAAAATTTTGTTCTACTTTTTTCATAATATATACACTCGCTTTCCTTTAAAACATACATAATATCTTATCACATTCTTTACATAATAGCAATACTTTTTTTGTGGTTTTTTAAGAAAAAAGCTATGTTTTACTACAGCCAAATCAAATAATGTTTTTTTGTCAAAAATGTTGACTTTTTTTTATTCCAGTATTATAATAATTATAGAAGCGAACAACCACAAAGTGTGGCATGCCGCTAAAAGGTTATTTTAATAATGAATACATCTCTAGCGGTCAGGCAGAGATGTGTTTTTTTGACTGTCCATTTTTCTTATTGTAACAACTAGTGCTACAAATAAGGCAACAGCGACAATCGCTACTATTGCAAGTTCAATAAAAAGTATGTAGATAAATAGTAGATAAACTTGTTCTAATAACATACGCATCGCCTCCTTTCAAAAGGAAAGCGACACCCACACTCTGCTTTGTTCAAACTTCTTGTTTTGTATTATACTATTGTGTTTTCAAAATGTCAATATATTTTGTCTAAAAAGTCAAAGTAAAAACTAGAGTTATCCTAGTTTTTTATTTTATTTATTGATTTACTTTTTCTTTTCTGATATAATTCTCTTAGGTTTAATTTGGAGGTGTTCTTTTGAAAAATAAAAAAATGTTGTTATAGTTGTAGCTAAAGTTATTATAATTTTGCTTATTATTATACTTAACCTATTTATAATTCATCTTATCATAGATTGCTCCATTTCAAAGGAATATATTTATAGAAACGATTCCATACGTGTATTCAATGCTCAATTTGGATATTATGAAGGTAATGATTTATCTGGTTCCATGATAAAAGCGCTTATTTCCACAGTTGAAAGCAACAATGCTATACAAAATGAAAAAGTGGAACTAATTAAAGCTTATGAAAAATTATCTGCGAGAGAAAAGTATAACGTTAAGCTTGAATATTCTAAAGATACTTTCCTTGTTTGTAGAATAATAATATCTTCATCTAACAATTCTAAAACTTATATTAGTCCAACATCTGAAGGAACATTTACTACTGAAGAATTAAATGATTTTTTCGAAAATCATAAAGATGAAACAAAAATAACTGTAGATTATGAAGAATTAAGAAAACAAATATTGCAATATCTTCCATTTCTTATTTGCTATATACTTCTCCTTATAAATATCATAATAGCTAAAGAGAGTAAGCAAATATGGCTTTGTATGGCCCTTATTACAATTATCTTCATTGTTTACATTTGGTTTTTTCACATTGCATCAGGATACACCATGATGGTACCTGTTAAAATATAAAGGTTGGTAAAAACCAACCTTTTATTTTCTAATCTGCAAATATTGCTGCGAATTCTTCGCCATCTACTTTTTCTTTTTCTAATAATAGATTTGCTACTGCATGTAATTTATCACTGTGCATTGTTAATATTTCTTTTGCTCTGTTATATCCATTATCTATTATTTTCTTAACTTCTTCGTCTATCTTTGCTGAAGTTTCTTCACTGTAATTTCTTGTTTGTGTCCAATCTCTTCCTAGGAATACTTCTTCTTGACCTGAACCAAATGTAATTGTTCCTAAGCTATCACTCATACCGTATTTTGTTACCATGTCTCTTGCAATTTTAGATGCTCTTTCTATATCGTTACTTGCACCTGTTGAAATATCGTTTAATACTATGCTTTCTGCAACTCTTCCTCCAAGTAGCCCTACTATAGATTCTTCCATTTCTATTTTAGACATGAAGTTTTTATCTTCATCTGGTCTATACATTGTGTATCCACCAGCCATTCCACGTGGCACTATTGATATTTGATGTATTGTATCTTGTGTTGGTAAGTAGTGACTTACTACTGCGTGGCCTGCTTCATGGAATGCTACTAGTTTGTTTTCTTTTTCGCTTCTTACTCTGCTTCTCTTTTCTGGTCCCATTGTAACTTTTATCATTGCATCCTCAACTTCTTGCATGTTGATTTCTTGTTTGTTTCTTCTTGCTGCTAAAAGTGAAGCCTCATTCATTACATTTTCAAGATCTGCACCCGAGAAACCTGCTGTATTTTTTGCAATTACCTTTAAGTCTACATCTTCTCCTAGTTTCTTTTGTCTACTATGAACTTCTAGTATTTCTTCTCTTGCCTTTACATCTGGTGCTGATACTACTATTTGTCTATCAAATCTTCCAGGTCTTAATAACGCTTTATCTAATATATCTGGTCTATTTGTTGCAGCAAGTACGATAACGCCTTCGTTTGCTGAGAAGCCGTCCATTTCAACTAATAATTGATTTAATGTTTGTTCTCTTTCATCGTGTCCTCCTCCTAAACCTGCTCCTCTTTGACGTCCTACTGCATCAATTTCATCTATGAAAATTATACATGGTGCATTTCTTTTTGCTTGTTCAAATAAATCTCTAACTCTTGAAGCACCAACACCAACAAACATTTCTACGAAATCTGAACCACTTATTATAAAGAATGGTACTCCAGCTTCGCCTGCAACTGCCTTTGCAAGTAATGTTTTACCTGTTCCTGGATGTCCTACAAGCAATACTCCCTTTGGGATTCTTGCTCCCATATCAGTAAATTTCTTTGGTGCTTTTAAAAATTCAACTATTTCTTGTAATTCTTCTTTTTCTTCATCCACACCTGCAACATCTTTAAAAGTAACCTTTCCTTTTTCTGCTCCTCCAACTACTCTTGCTCTACTTTTTCCGAAAGACATTGTTTTATTTCCTCCACCTTGACCATTACTTGATAGTAAAAGCCAAAATACAAAAAATGCTATTATTATTGCAAATGGTGATAAAAGTCCTAAAACTGTTACCCATATTGATTGTGATTTTTCTTCAAATGTGAAACTTTGATTTGCTAAATCATCACTTATTTCCGTCATGAATGCATCTATACTTGGAATATTTACCTCTTTTTCAATGTTGTTATTCTTTAGCATAACATAAGCTTTGTTACCATCTGCCTCGAGTTTTATACTTTCAACTTTTTCATTGTTTATTGCAACTACAAGTTCATCATATGACATTTTTGTTTCTGCTCTCTCCATTATTGCAGATATTAGTATTATGCATATAATGCCTATAATTAGCCACATGCCAATGGTTTTCAAATTATTTTTCATATTTTTCCTTACCTTCCTTTTCTCTTGTTTGTTTTATAAATATATCATACTACTTATTTTATTTCAATAGCAAACCCTAAGTTTTTATAAAATAAATTTTTCCTTTTTTTACATAAACTTTTATTTCTTTTATTGGCATTATATATTTGTTACCAATATTATTTTTGCAAAGCTTAATAATATCATCTATATTTACTTTTTCTATTCCGTTTGTTGTATGCAAAACCTCATTTATAGTATATAATATTAGTCTTCTTTTTATTACTAAATTTAATGAATTAAATTTATGCAAATTTAAAATGATACTCCCTGTTTTTTCAATTAGCAAGTTTTCAAATTCTTGTTTTGTAATTGCTTGCAAGTATTCATTTTCTTCTGTTGCAAGGCTTGATAATCTGTTAATTGTTTTTATGATATTGGGGTTAAATTCCTTTTTTATGTATGGAATTACTGTATTTCTAACTTTATTTCTTGTATAAATATTTTCACCATTAGTCTTATCATATTTAGGCTCTAGTTTATTATCATTGCAATATTTTTCTATATTTTGTCTATCTGTATTAATTAATGGTCTTATGTATTTGTTATTTCGAATTGGCTCTATTCCTTTTAAACCGCAAAGTCCGCTTCCTCTTAATATATTTAAAATTACAGTTTCTGCTCTATCGTTTGAATTATGTGCAGTTGCAATTTTGTTTGAATTTGTTTTTTTTGCAACTTCATCAAAAAAATCATATCTAACTTGTCTGCCAACCTCTTCTGTTCCTTTTTTCTGTGTTTTTGATATTTCTAATATATCTGCTTTTTTCACATAACATTCTATGCCCAAAATTTTACAAAAATTTTGAACATACTCAGTTTCTAAGTCTGCTACATCTCTTAGCATATGGTTTACATGTGCTACTACAATTTCTATTCCAAGCTTTTCTTTTAGGTCATAAAGCACATGTAATAGGCATATCGAGTCTGGCCCCCCTGATACGCCTATTACTATTTTGTCGTTCTTTTCTATTAAATTATAAGTTTCTATTGTTTTTAAAACTTCTTCTTTTAACATTTATTCTCCTATTCTCTATGTTTGTCCCAATTTGCAAATTTTGTAAAATTTCCCATCCATAATAATTCTACTGTTCCTGTTGAACCTGCTCTGTGTTTTGCAAGTATTACTTCTGCAATATTTTTCTTTTCTGAATCTGGGTTGTAGTAATCATCTCTATATAGAAACATTACTATATCAGCATCTTGCTCTATTGCTCCAGATTCACGAAGGTCTGAAAGCATTGGTCTATGGTCTTGTCTTGCTTCAGCCGCTCTTGATAGCTGTGATAGGGCAATTACTGGTACATCTAATTCTTTTGCTAGAATTTTAAGTGACCTGCTTATCTCAGAAATTTCTTGTTCTCGGCTAGCATTCTTTTTGCCACTTCCTTGTATTAACTGTAAATAATCTATTACTATTAGTCCAATGTTTTTTTCTAGTTTAAGTCTTCTGCACTTTGCTCTTATTTCAGCTATTGAAATTCCTGGGGTATCATCTATATAGATTGGTGCTTCTGAAAGTGGCCCCAGTGCTGTTGCAAGTTTTACCCAGTCTTCTTCATCTATTTTTCCTGTTCTTATTTTGTTACTATCTACCATTGCTTCACTACAAAGCATTCTGTTTACAAGCTGTGATTTAGACATTTCTAGGTTGAATATTACAACTGGTTTCTTTGCATTTACTGCAGCATATGTTGCAATATTGAGTGCAAATGCAGATTTTCCCATGGCTGGTCTTGCAGCAACTAAAATTAAATCCGAATTGTGCAACCCTGCTGTTTTGTAGTCTAAATCTATAAATCCTGTTGGCACACCTGTTATAGGTTCTTTTTGATTGTATAATTTTTCAAGTTCTGCAAAAGTTTCTATTAAAACATCTTTAATTGGTGTATAGCCTTTTTGGTTTTTGCGTTGCATTATATCAAATATCTTTTTTTCAGCTTGATCTATTACATTATCAATGTCTTCATTTTGTGCATACCCAAGACTTTCTATTTCATCTGCTGTTTTTATAAGTTTCCTCAAAATAGATTTTTCTTCAACTATTTTAATATATTTATCTGCATTTGAAACAAGTGGAACTTTATCTGGTAATGTTGCTAAGTATTCTATTCCACCAACTGCCTCGAATTTTTGCATTGAAGTTAGTTCCGCTTTTACTGTAATAATATCTATTGGTTCTCCTTTAGCATATAGATTGTTCATAGCTTCAAATATGTATTTATTATCATCTCTATAAAAATCTTCTGGCTTTAGTACTTCTATGGCATCCGTAACAGCATCTTGGTCTGTTAGCATGCTTCCCAAAATTGCTTGTTCTGCTTCTATATCTTGTGGTGGAATTTTACCTATTTCCATTTAGTTTCACTCCTTTATTGCTTTTATTCTCCTGTTACATTTATTGTTAATTCTGCATTTATTCCGTCACCAAATTTGATTTCTGCTGTATATCTTCCAAGAGATTTTATGGTATCTTTTAATGTTATTTTTTTTCTATCTATTTCAAGTTTATGTTGTTTTTTTAATTCTTCTGCTATTTCCTTTGATGTAATTCCTCCAAAAATCTTGCTGTTTTCTCCAACTTTTGCTTTTATTGTAAGTTCTATTTCCTCTATTTTTTTAGCAATCTCTTTATTTGCTTCTATCTCAGCTTTTTTCTTATTTGCTTCAGATGTCTTTTTTGCTTGTAATTTAAGCATATTGTCTTTTGTAGCTTCTATTGCTAGTTTTTTGGGGAATAAATAATTTCGTGCATATCCATCATTTGCTTCTATTATTTGCTCTTTTCTTCCTACATTTTTTATATCTTGTAATAAAATAACTTTCATAAAATGTTCACTTCCTCTTTCTTTTTTCACATATTATAGAATATCATAAAATGCTTGGATTTACAAGACTTTTTTAGATTTTTACCACATAAAAAATTACCATATAGACTTATTTTTATAAGAAAAGTAGCCAAACGCAGGAGTTTTGTATTTAGAGAAAATCGAAGACCCCCGAAACGCTTCTTTAGGCGTCTCCATCGTGGGTTCGATTTTAAATAAATACAAAAGCTCCGACGAGATTTG
>CAZTBY010000036.1:0-7857 GCA_964612395.1 uncultured Clostridium sp.
TAGCGTAATTATATTTCATTTACTCTTCTTTTGTCAACACAAAAACAATTTTTTTTTAAATTTTTCACTACAATTAAAAAATGCACAACAAAAAGAGACAGACTTCTATCCATCTCTTGCATGCAACTTTAATAAAGCATCTGGAAATATGCTTGTTTTAGCTTCTAAATTATAGCTCTCTCTCTCTACAGTACCAATGGTTTTAGTGTTTAAGTTCATGCTTTTCCTCCTTCGTTACTTGCTGTTTTTACTTTTCTTTTATATTTTATAATAAAAAATTACAAATTGCAATACTTTCTGCAATTTGTAATATAAATGTCATATTTCATAAAATATATATTATTTCAACTCTCCTATTAAATCATAATTCTTTACATCTGTTACTTTTACCTTTACCCATGTGTTTTCTAAATTTGGTTTTGTATTTTGAATAAAGACTAGTCCATCTTCTTCTGGTATATCCATATATGTTCTTCCACAATAATATTTTCCATCAAATGTTTTGTTTTCTACAAGCATTTCATATTCGTTTCCTATTTTTTCTTGTAGTTTTTGTTTTGATATTTTTTGTGCTAATGTCATTATTTCATCTAATCTTTTTTGTTTGGTTTTGTAATGTATTTGTTCTGGAAGTCTTGCTGCTGGTGTGCCTTCTTCTTTTGAATATTTAAAGGCTCCTAACTTATCGAAGTTTGCTTCTTCTACAAATTCCATAAGTTTATCAAAATTTTCTTCTGTTTCTCCTGGGAAGCCTACAATTAGAGTTGTTCTTAAAGTTGCTTCTGGTATTTCCTTTTTTATTTTCTTTATTATATTTTTGATATTTTCCCCTGTTGTTTTTCTATTCATTCTTTTTAATACTGAGTCTGATATATGTTGAATTGGAATATCAAAATACTTACATATCTTCTCATTATTCTTTACAGTTTGAATTAGTTCATCTGTTATACTTTCTGGATATGCATAAAGAAAACGTATCCATTTTATTCCATCAATTTTGCTAAGTTCTTGTAAAAGCTCTGCTAGACGTGATTTCCCATATAAATCTATGCCATATTTTGTTGTATCTTGTGCAATTACTATTATTTCTTTATAGCCTTTTTTTGCTAAACTTTTTGCTTCTTCTATTATTTCTTCAAAAGGTCTACTTATATATGCTCCTCTAATATATGGAATAGCACAGTATGTACATCTATTACTACAACCTTCTGCAATTTTTAAATATGTTGTTACATTTCCTGTTGTTATTACTCTATCTAAATAATCAAGTCTTGATGTTTGTAAATCTTGTTCGTTGCTGTTTATTAAGCGGTCTATCTTTTCCCATAAATTATCATATTCTTTTATTGAAATAAATAAATCTACTTCTGGTATTAGTTTTTCAAGTTCCTTTTGATATCTTTCAACTAAGCACCCCATTGCAATTAGATACTTACATGTTCCCTTTTCCTTGTATTTTTCCATTTCTAGCATTGTGTCTATTGCTTCTTGCTTAGCACTTTCGATAAAGCCACATGTATTTATTACTATAATTTCCGCTTCGTCTATATTATTTACAATTTTATATTGATGCTCTTTAAATAACCCAATTGCCATTTCTGTATCTACTAAGTTTTTAGTGCATCCTAAAGATATAAATCCTACTTTCATTTCTACTCCTCGCCATATTCGTTGTTGCACATGTTCTTTCTTGTCATTTCAAGTAAGTTAAGTTTTGTAAAGCCTGCAACTTGAATTTTTGCTCTATCTTTCTTTAATTCTTCCTTTAAAAGTTTTTCTATTCCTTCTATATTTTCTCCCTTGTGCATATCTATATAATCTATTATAATTATTCCACCAATATCTCTTAAACGTAGTTGCTTTGCAATTTCTATTGTAGCTTCTTGGTTTACTTTATATATTGTTTCTTCTAAGTTTTTTTTACCTGTATATTTTCCTGTATTTACATCTATTGCTGTTAAGGCTTCTGTTCTATCTATTGTTATAAACCCACCACACTTTAGCCATAATTTTCTGTTTTCCATTTTTTCTATTTGGTTTTCTAGTGAATACATGTTAAATAGGTTTTCTTCCCTTAGTTCTACTTTTATATTTTTTGTATTTACAAGTAGCTTTTGAACTTCTTCAAATATTTCCTTATCATTCACAATTATTTTCTGCAAACCTCTATCTAAAATATCTATTACTGTTCTTCTAATTAATGCCATATTGTCATATACAAGTGTTGGTGCAGTTTTTGCTGTATCTATTTTTTTCTTTATTTCTGCCCATTTATCAAGTAAATCTTCAATGTCGTTTTTAATGTCTTCATCTGTTGCATTTTCACTTGATGTTCTTAGTATTGCTCCCATGTTTTTAGGTAAGCAACTTTTTGCTATTCCGAATTAGTTCATTTTTTCTGTCTTCATTTTCAATTTTTTGTGATACCGTTACAATTTCAGTATCTGGCATTAAAACAACAAATCTTCCTGAAATATTTAAATGTGTACTAACTTTTGCTCCTTTGCTTGCTGTTCCATCTTTCTTTATTTGTATTAGTATTTTATCTCCTTGTTTTAATATGCTTTCTATTGGTTTTAGTTCAATATTTGATTTTGTTATATCTACTTTTGGTAATACGTCTTGAGCTTTAATTAGGCTATGTCTTGCTTCTCCAATATCAATAAATGCAGAACCGCATACCTTTTAGAACATTTACAACTCGTCCTAGATAAATATTTCCTTCTAGTCTTTTTTGGTTTTCATGTTCTTCATGTTTTTCCACTAATATTCCATTTTCTACTAACATTATTGTTTTTAAATTATCTTGTTTGTTTATAAGTAATTCTAACATTATAGCTTTTCCTTTCATATTTTAAAGTTATTTTGCATTATACACATTCATTGCTTTATCTATACCATTTTTTAATATAGCCAAAACTGCCTCGGCAGCCTCGTTTACGCCCTCTTCTAAAATTGCTTTTTCTTCTTCTGGAATTTGTCCTATTACATAATCTATCATTTCATCTTTATATACTGGTGCCCCTATTCCTACTCTTATTCTTGTAAAGTCTTCTGTTTGTAAAAAATGTACGACAGATTTCATTCCGTTATGAGTTCCTGGTCCTCCTTTTTTTCTTATTCTGATTGTGCCTGGTTCTAGATCAATATCGTCATATACCACTATTATATTTTCACTTGGAATTTTATAGAAGTTTTTAAATTCTATAACACATTCTCCACTTGAATTCATATATGTTTGTGGTTTTAGTAAAATTACCTTTTCCCCATCTATATGTTCTACTGTATATAGCCCATTAAATTTAGACTGTGAAATTTTAATATCACAGTCTTTTGCTATTTTATTTATAACATTAAATCCCATGTTGTGTCTTGTATTGCTATATTCCTTTTCTGGATTTCCTAGTCCTACTATTAAGTACATTTATTTGTCTCCTTTAAATTTATAATTTCGTTTTGGAAATACAGGTGTTCCCCCACCTTCTCTTAAGCATTTTAATATTGCTTCAACCCTGGTTGGTAAACTTTCTGTTTCATTTTCTATAAAGCTTAGTAAATATGGTTTATACTCATCTGGTGTTATATCATATAAATCCATTAAATATGCAAGCATTCTATACATATCTGAACATCTTCTTATTGATGGTGTAGACATTATACTTCCTTTTCTATTTCTGTAATACTTAAATGTAGGGAATTTACCATATTTATGTGTTTTTGCAAGTATTGTCGCTGTTGTTGAATACACCATATCTTCATAATAGATATTCTCCTTAAATTTTATATTGTTTTCAAATAGAAACTCTCTTCTCCAGCATTTACTTGGTACTGAGAAGTTTACATCACATGTAAGTCTTGCTTTCTTTGTAGAATTTTCTGCTGTTGAAAGATGTATTTTGTTAAACCCTCCAACATCTTTAAAGCCTAGGTAAACAATATCCGGTTTATCTTCTCCTATTAAATCACTTATTTTTTGAAGTGTTGTTTCTTCGAATAGAGCATCATCTCCATCTAAGTGAACTATGTATTCTCCTGTTGCTTTTTCAATTCCTATATTTCTTACTGCACCAAGTCCAAGATTTTTTTCATTGTTTATAACTGTTATTCTTGGATTATCATACTTTTTAATTTTCTCCAATGTACTATCTTTTGAAGCATCATTTATTATAATTAATTCATAATTTGTATAAGTTTGCTTTAATATACTGTTTATAGCCCTTTCTATGTAGTTTTCAATGTTGTAGGCACTTACTATAACACTAAATCTTTTTTCCATTTGGGAACCCCTCTCTATAGGTTTACAGAAAATGTTATCAATTTAAGTGTAAACTACTTCATGTTGTCTTTTTCTATCTCTTCTATAATTTCCATTCTTTCTTGGTATCTTCCACCAAGTACTTCTGTTCCTAACCATCCACGTATTATGTTGATGGCTTCATCTAGTGTTACAAATTCTGCTGGTATTGCAAGTACATTTGCATTATAATGAGCTTTTGCTCTTTTTGCTCCGTCACAATTAAAGCAATCTACACTTCTTATACCTTTGAATTTATTAGCAATCATTGCCATTCCAAATCCACTTCCAGAAATGAAAATACCTAAATCGCATTTTTTATTCTGAATACATCTACAAGCTTCTTTTATTGCTTCAGGGTCATCAAGTATTTCTTCATTATATGTTCCAAAATCCTTATGTGTTATTTCTTTTTCCTCTAAATATTTTAATATTTCCTCTTTTAATTTATATCCACTACAATTACATACAACTGCTATCATAATAATTCCCCCTTCTTAATACCATTTTAGTAATTATACCATACTTCGCAAAAATTGTAAATTTTTAGTTCTTTATGTAGTAATATTTTATGGTTAAAAAGGTTTCAACTATTATAAATTTCTTGCCATTTGTATTCCTGAGCATGATGCCATCATTAAGCCACGTGTCATTCCCCCACCATCGCCTATTGAATATAAACCTTTAATGTTTGTCTCAAATTGTTTATCTATTACAACTTTGTTACTGTAAAATTTTATCTCTGGTGCATATAACAAGTTATCTGGTGCACCAAATCCTTCAACAATTTTATCTACTGCTCTTATGAATTCTAATATACTTACCATTGTTCTATATCCTAGAGCAAAAGTTATATCTCCTGCTACTGCTGACTTTAATGTTGGAACAACTGTATTTTTTTCTAGTTCGTAGTCCCATGTTCTTTTTCCTCTGTATATATCACCTAGTCTTTGGACTACTATATTTCCGGCACCTAAGTCATTTAGGTTTTGTGCAACATTACGGCCATATTCTATTGGGCGTTTAAATGGACTTGTAAAATGGTGTGATACAAGTATTGCAAGGTTTGTATTTGTACTTTTTCTTTCCTTATAAGAATGTCCATTTACAAGTGTTAGGTTATTATCATAAACTTCTGCTGAAACAAAGCCACTTGGGTTTTGGCAAAATGTTCTTACTTTATCTCTAAATGGTCCTACTCTACCTGTAAATTTAGCTTCATACATGTATTTGTTTACATCTTTCATTATTTCATCTGGCAACTCATATCTAACTCCAATATCAACAATACCTGTTTCAGTTGTAATATTATGTTTGTTTGCCATATCTACTAACCAATTTGCACCTTTTCTACCAACTGCAAGAACAACTTTATCTGCTAATATTTCTTGTGTTTCATGGTCTTCATCATCAACATATTTTGCTTCCTTTACTCTTACACCTTTAATTTCTCCATTTTCAACAATTAGGTCTGCAACTGTTGTTTGGAACATCATTTCAACACCTTTGTCCTCAATATATTTTTCTAATCTTCCATATACCTCATGACTTTTTTCTGTCCCCAAATGTCTTATTGGTATATTTATAAGTCTTATTCCTTCTTTATGTGCTCTATCATTTATCTTTGCAATTTCTTCTTTGTATTCTGTTCCTTCTAAATGTTTGTCTGCACCAAAGTCTAGATAAATTGTATCTGCATAATCTATTAATTTTTTAGTTTCTGGAACTCCAATTATTTTATGTATGTTTCCTCCAACATGTATATCATCATCTTCTGGATTATACAAAGATAATTTTCCGTCTGAAAATGCTCCTGCTCCTGAAAATCCATTGGTTATGTTACACATTGGTTTACAGTGAATACATTTTTTTGTTTTTTCAATTGGACAATATCTTTCCTCAACACGTTTTCCTTGGTCTATTAAAAGTACCTTTTTGAATTTGTTTAATTGTATTAATTCATAGGCACAAAAAATAGAACTAGGTCCCATTCCAACTACTATTACATCATATTTATTAGGCATAAAAAACCACTCCTTCAACTATAAAATTATATCATAGGAGTGGTAAATTTGCAATATTTTAGTTGTTTATTTTTCCTGTTTTTTCTAGACTGCCTCATCAATTTCATCTTGCCAAGCTTTTAGCGTTTCCTCTGGTACTATTTGCATTGTATCTAGATCAAATACTGTATTAAAGTTATCAAGAATACTACTACCAGAACTATAATTTAAATAACAGTTTATTGATAAATACTTATTTCCATACATTATTGTGTGAACTATTATCTCAACTGGGTGAGTTTCATACCAACCAAACAAATCTTCTTTTTTATCTTTTTCTTCTGGGTTTTTTTCAAAATATTCATTTATAAGTTTCTCTATTTTTTCGTTGTCTATATAGTTATTATCTATATATTCATTAACTGTTTCATTTAATGTAGTATTTTTTGTATCTAGATAAGATATGTAATAAACCATGTAATCTATTTTCTTCTCTTTTAAATTTTTTTCCCTCACTTCTATTTGTGCATCTTTTGTTATTTTTACATTGTCATCAAATATACCTTTCATGTCACGTGCTTCATATACTACTGATAGATTATCTAAATATGTGTCTATATCAAATGTCACCCCTTCGACGAAGTATGGGTTATATTTTGTAAAATCTATCGTGTCTATTCCATAAAGGCTTATATCATTTGGCACTGAGGCAAATGTTCTTTTTGTTTCTATTGGCTCCATTACAAAATTAATTTCTTTTGGTATTCTCTCTTCTATTTGCTTGTTTATTTCTTTTATAAAGTCCACATCTTTATAATATAAATCACTTAATTCTAGCTCTTTTCCTGTATATAGGTCATATACTTTGCTGTATCCATCATAAGTATATGGTTCGCCTTGATATTCATATTGTAATATTACTTTTACACTTAAGTAACCATTTACACACTTAGCATTTACTACTACCCCATTTGAAGTATATGTCTCTAAATATCCATTTGTATTTTGTTTTGAAAGTAATTCAACATATTTATCACATTCTGTTTTTTTTGCCTCTAATTTTTCTTTAGACTCTGTAATAAAGTTGTTTATTTTTTCTTGTGTCTCTTTATCTTTCAAGTTTATCAATTTATCATCTTGTATAATTCCTGAGTAGTTGTTCCATTGTTCACTCTCTATAGAGGCTGTGTAATAGTAGTCATCTGCTTTTGTACTTGTTCTTTCTTTTCCTGTTCCTAGTTTTGTATATGATGTTATTTTTTCTTCTTCAACTAAAACATTTTTTACTGGTATATAGCCCGCATTTACCATTGCAACTTGTCCCTCATAAGTTAATATCCATTCTGTTAATTCATCTACTGTGGTTGTTGTTTCCTTTGCTTTATCATATATGGCATAGTTGTAATTTAAAAGCGGATATTCTCTTGATGCCATTGTTGCTTTTGTTGGTTCAACACCATCTACTTTTATAAATTTAATCTCATCACCATTTCCATACATATCAGCTGCATATGCATATACTGAATAGCCTATTGCATTTTCTGCATTATCATAATTTGC
>CAZTBY010000036.1:7957-9605 GCA_964612395.1 uncultured Clostridium sp.
CTTGTAATAAATTATCAAATGAACCATATGTAGTTGAATGCACTACTCCTATTTCTGCATTTTCTTGTGATATATCAAATAGTTTTGCTATTATTCCTGCTTCTAATGGTATTGTTGAAGTTGAACCATCCATTTTAGGTAAATTGCCTTTTAAAATGCTTACAAGCTCATTTGTTCTTTTTATCTCAGCTTCAGTTGGTGTGTAATACTCTGTCTTTGTCTGTTTTTCCTCAGTTTCATATGTTTTAAGATATTTTATTCTAAAATATGCTCTATAAAGTGCAGCTAAAATTGTTAGTGTTAGTAATGTAATTAGAAGTGCATTTGTTCCTTTTTTCATAACTCTCGTCTCCTTTGATTAAAACTAAAATATAGGAGGGCATCTTAATTGACATCCTCCTGTATATTCTTTAACTAAACATTGTCTTTAATATATTCTACAACGTCTCCTACTGTTACCACCTTTTCAGCATCACTATCTGGAATTTCTAAGTCAAATTCTTCTTCAAGTGCCATTATTAATTCAACTATATCTAAAGAATCTGCTCCTAAATCATCTATAAAAGATGCTTCCATTGTAATTGATGATTCTGTAACGCCTAATTGTTCTATTATTATTTCTTTAACCTTGTCAAAAATTTCTTCTGAACTCATTAGTTTACACCCCCTTTTAATTTTGCTATAACATTCATCTATATTAAGATATTATATCAATTCAAAAATGTCAATAGTTTTTATTGATTTTTTTCAAATTCTTTTTTTATAATTTCAACTGTTCCACTTTTTGCAAAGTTTTCAGCTTGTTTAATTGTGTAATAAAATAATTTTTCATCACTACTTCCATGTGCTTTTACAACTGGTTTTTGAATACCTAAAAATAGTGCCCCACCATATTCCTTGTAGTCCATTGTTTTGATAAACCTTTTTATTGAAGTCATTGCTGGTAATGCACAAAGCATAGTTCCTACATTTTTCTTCAAATTTTCTGTTAAAGTTCTTTTTACAAGCTTTCCAAAACCTTCAACAGTTTTTAAGAATACATTTCCTGTAAAGCCATCTGTAACAACCGCATCAATTTCGCCTGAGAAAGCATCACGCCCTTCAATATTTCCAACAAAGTTTATTCCATGATCTTCTGCTTCTTGTTTTAGTAATTGATAGCTTTCTTTCATTAATTCATTACCTTTGGTTTCTTCTGTTCCAATGTTTAGAAGTCCAATTGTTGGGTTTTCTATGTTATATATTTTCTTTAAATATACATTTGCCATTTGTGCGAATTGTAAAAGGTTTGTTGGCTTGCAATTAGTGTTTGCTCCAGCATCCACAAGCATTACACCTTTTTTATATGATGGAAGCATTGGTGCCATTGCTGGTCTATCAACTCCTTTTATTCTACCAACTAACAAAGTTGCTCCCGTAAGCAATGCTCCTGAGTTTCCTGCTGAAACAAATACATCTCCTTCTCCTTCTTTTAATAATTTAAAACCAACTACCATTGAAGAATCCTTTTTATGTTTTATAGCTTGTGTTGGTATGTCCTCCATTGTTATTTCTTCTGTTGTATTATATAATATTATTCTATCAGATATTTCCTTTATACTATCTTTTCCATATAGTTCTTTTACTTTTTTATTTATTTTTTCTTCAT
>CAZTBY010000037.1:0-9546 GCA_964612395.1 uncultured Clostridium sp.
CTGCTTCAAAAAGTGTTAGTGTGGCAGGGATACCCCACACCCCAAACCTAAAAAAGCTAATGCATTTTTAGGTTCTTAAATAAAAAATGCTTATTGCAATTTTTATTTAATTGAGCCAAAAAATAAATTTTTTGACTCACTCACTTTAGCTAGTCCAAAGTAGAAACCAGAGAAAGTGAGCTAAAGTGAAAAGGTGCAATAATCCCTTATTTTAAAAAAGGAATTATTACACCTACATAAGCAGAAACCGTCGTTCGCCTCGTTTCATAGGTAGTCTAGTAAGTAGCATTGCTACTATAATTGCTGATACTAATAAGCATCTTTGTTCATACTTGTCCAAACTTTTTGCAATTATAAATCCACAGCCAAGTTTTGCCACCGAATACTCTTTTTTTATTGTGAGTCTGTGTTCTAAAATCTCACTCACGCACTTCATACTAATAGACTGTTAGCATTTATACGAATGAACTTTATAGCATCGGCTCATTACACCTATCACTTTTTAAGAGTTTGAGGCATTATCTCTTGCATAAGAAAAAACACACTTGCAACTTTTAATTGCAAATGTGCTTATCTTACTAATATTTAATTTTGTTTGCCCTCACGTTTTATTTTCAGCCAAATAAAACTATGAATTAATAAATTATGCCTACCCAAACAAGTAGACACAAAATTCCTTATTTATTTAATCACTAATCCCAACCTAACAACAGGATTTTTTGTACATAAGAAAACTCCTTTAATTTCAATACTTTCTGGAATCGGGTCGCCGAGGGTTGCGACCCTTACATGTTTTATCGTTACCGTTCTTTAGTGTTACATCGGTGTGTACTGTTGATTTAGAAACCCCAAATTTTTTAGCCGCTCCTCTTACAGTATCTCCTGTATCTATTATATATTGTGCTAAGTTAATAGCACGGTCTTCTATTGATACTCCTCTCATATAAAACCCCCATATGAATACTTTTGTTTAAGTGTATTCGTATAGGGGCTTGATTATGTCATTTTACTTTTTCATTCCTCCTAGATTCCCTAATTATCTTTATTGTACTTGAAATAAGTAATTTAATCATTTTCTCAATTTCTTTTCTGTCTTCCTCTTTTCTGTTTTTATATGTAGTTAATATTTGACCAATTTTCTTAACTGTATCTATTCTAAAATCACTAACTTCAGTTGCTTTTGTTGTTATTATTATTTCATAAAGCATGTCTATAAAGTCTTTTCGTTCTTCCTGAGTTGTGTTTTTAAGCCATTCCCTTAGTATTCCGTTAAATATTTCGCTGTTTGTTGTAACTCTTTCAATTCTCACTAGTTTATCGTTTTCAATTTCCCAAGAGAAAATATCATGTTGCATGAATCCTTTTTGATTGCTTTTTATAACTTGATATTCTTCTTCATGTTCTAAAAGTCTTCCTACTACTGAAGATTGTGGAATATATGTTTCTATTTTTTTCAATACTTTTCTGTATTCCGGCTTTTGTATAACACTTTTATCCAAACCTGGTCCATCTGCATTTATTATTCTTTTTATTTTTGGTTTAATTTTATCTTCGCAGAAAACTGCTGCATATACGGCTAAATTGCCTCCTTTTGAATGTCCACCTAAAATAAAATTTTCTTTGTATTTTTTGGCAATATCATTTAAATAACCTACAGCCTCTATTTGTGAAGGTACATTTTCCATAAAGCTCATATTAAAATCTTCTTTCCAGCCAACTAAAGTTGAATCTGTACCTCTATATGAAATATATTTTATATTTGGCAAGCTTATTGTTATTGCTGCAAATTGCTTTTCTGCTGAATTATCTAGTATTTCCACATAATCTGTTACAGCAATATTTTTATATCTCTTTGCTTTTCCAAGTTCTTGCAAGAAAGGCTTATCATCTGCCCAAATATATTCTGACTGCTCTAGGTCTTTCATTTTTATTGCAATACTTTCAATTGTTTCTTTAGCACACATATCAATATGTTTAAACGGCATATATGAAAGCCTTGCAAATATCATATCATCTATTTCATTCATTTCTTTTTCTTCTAATACATAGTTTCCATTTGCCTTTACATAATCTATTAAGTTTATCATTAGGTTGCCTCCTATGCTATATACTACCATATTTAGAAGCTTTTTTCAATTCAAATTTTATTATTTTATAAAAATACGCAGCTCCTTTTACTCCACCACCAGCCAAACAAACTACTAAACTCATAAAAGTGATCTTAGATTATTATATTATCTAAAACATTTTCTTGCTACTTTTATAAAATTCACAATACTTATTTATTGGGCATTCTAAGCATTTGGGTTTTCGTGCATCACAAATATTTCTGCCATGCCAAACAAGTATATGGTTTACATCCTTATAGTATTTTTTAGGAATAAGTTTTAAAATGTCCTGCTCTATCTTTTCTGGTAATATTTCTTTTGATAACCCTACTCTATTTGCAATTCTTTTTGCATGTGTATCTATTGCTATTCCTTGTGGATTATTGAAAGCTTCTAGCATTATTACATTAGCACTTTTTCTGCCAATCCCCGGAAGTTTAATTAGCTCTTCCATATTTTCTGGAATTTTACCATTATATTTTTCTAAAACATCTTCTGCCATTGCTTTTATATTTTTTGCTTTGTTTTTATAAAAACCACAGGGGTGTATAATTCTTTCTAGTTCCTCTATATCCATTTTACAAATATTTTCTGGTGTTCCATACTTTTCAAATAATAATGGTGTTGTTTTATTCACTCTCTCATCTGTACATTGTGCAGAAAGCATAACAGCTATTGTCATTTCAAATGGAGTTTTAAAATCCAAACTGCATGTTGCTTCTAAATAATACTCTTTTAATATTTCTACAATTTTTATTGCCTGCTTTTGGTTCATGTGCTATCCCTCTCTATTTGTTAGTATATCATGAATTGTTTTTACTTTCAAGACATAAAAATATCCACAGCATATTGTGCATACTGTGGATGAAATTTTACTATTTCCCTATAAACATTTGAACAAAAATTTTACCATATTTTGAACTTTTAACAACTGCAACTCCTGTGTAATTATAACCACTATTTAAGATGTTTGCTTTATGACCTTCTGAATTCATCCAAGCATTTACAGCACCTGTATTGCTTGAATTTCCTGCAATGTTTTCTCCTGCTGTTTTATAACTTACACCAAAGCTTTTCATCATATCAAATGGAGAACCATATGTTGGTGATGTGTGTGAGAAATAGTTGTTTTCAACCATATCTTCAGCTTTTGCTCTTGCAACATTTTGAAGTTCTGTATCTACTTTAAGTGCAGAAAAACCTGCAGCTGTTCTTTTTGCATTTATTAAATCAAAAACTTCTTTTTCATCGGCTGTTAAACTGCTTTCATTATTTGTTGTTGTATTATTGGTATTTTGATTATTTGAATTATTGCTTTTGGGGTATATTAATTTCACATATTTTGAGCTTACCATTCCTATATAATCGCCATTTGTTTGTATTACATACCAGTCTCCTATTTTTGCAAAAACTCGTATATATTCATTTTTATAAATCATTGTTACTGCCTTAAAATTTGTTCCTGGTCCTTGTCTTACATTAAGTGCAGATGCTGTAACTAAACCTGTTGTTGTTCCAACTGTTTGATAATGTGACATTGCCTTTGAAACAGTTGATATAGAAATTATAGTTATAAATATTATTAAAGAAATTATGAGTTTTTTTGTTTTCAAAATTAATCATCTCCTCAATATTATTATTGGATTTTAAAAATAAAAATATTCAAATTTATTGCAAAATATAATTTACAGAAAAAAATCCCTAGTTCTATTCTAAACTAGGGATTGAGGAGTCTTTTAATGTGCTATTGCAATCAAAACTCGCAACATTACAAATGCAACAATGAATTCAAATATTGCAAAAGGAATTTGTTTGTCTTTAATACTTGAAATTCCACCTAATGTGCAAATAACAGCAAAATATACAAGGAATAAAATCGGAAGCTTGAGTGCAATAAAAATCATTAAAAAAATTGAAATTCCACCTAGCAGAAGTTTATACATTTTATGTTTCCTCCTTATAAAGATTCCTGAATGGATTTTTGTAATTTAATTATACCACATTATGTAAATTTTTTCAATTTTTATTCTCGTCTTCTACTGTCTCCTGGTGTCATTCCACCGTTCTTCTCTTTGTTCAGAAGTTTCAACCTTCTCTATTGCTTCCTCATATTGCATATTCTTATTTTTTACTAGTAAAGCTAAAACCTTATTGGCTTTATTTTCATAAAACCCTGGTGGTACAGTTAGTTTATCAACTATTCCATCTCTTCTCATAAGGTCTTTTACAACTTCTTCTTTTCTAGTTTCTGCATTTTGCCTTGCATTTCCATTTATTTCGTAAACTTGTACTCCTTCTTCTTTTGATGGTACTCCTCTATCATTTAGATCTTGTGCTTTATCTAATTCATTCTCTTTCTTTGATAAATCCATGCTAGATGTGTTTTTCTCAGACATAAATGATCTTTCATCAAATCCTAGTTGTCTTACATTTTTATTAGATAATTCTGGAACTACGGTTCCCCAATATTCTTGTTCTCCCTCTTGTTTTCTACAATATAATGTTTCTGGTTCTCCCCATTCGTTTTTTACCACTGCCATAATATTTTCTCCATTTATATCATATGTTGCAAGAGGTTTTTGTTCAACTATTTTATCATTTTTTATAGTTTTTATTGTTACATCTGGATTTTTGCCATTAATTTGTTTATTTGCTTGCTCTATTTCTTCAAATTCTTTTTCACCTTTTTTTCGTCCAAGAATCTTCCAAGAATATATATCTTTTTCTGGAATTACACATATCTCCTCATATCCTTTTGCATATTTTACAGCTCTTTGGAATGTATCATCTTCGTTTATCTTTTCGTCCTTAATATTTAGTCTAACCACTTGTTTTGCATTAACATTATATTTTTTTACAATTTCCTCTTTTTTCGTATCATCATCTTTTTGGCTTTCCTTTTCTTCAAGTTCCTCTTCTTGTTCTTCAGGTTCGTTGTCTTTAATTTCTTCTTTCTCTTTTTCTTGTTCCTTTTCTTGTTCTAATTCTTCTTTTGTTAAACTTTTTTTATTTTTCATTTGTTCTTGAAATTTATCCATATTAACTTTTTCTTGCTCTAGTCCTAATAGATTTATCATATTTCCTAGGGTTTTTTTATCTTCTTCTGTATATTTTTCGTTTTCTAAAATGCTTTTATTTGGCATTACTTTGCCATCTTCTCCTATTGTCGCAATTAATACATCTTCACCTTTAAACTTAATATAAATATTGTATGTCCCTTGTTGCTCACCAATTGTTACATCATTAAGTGCTATCTTGCTTAATTCTAAGTTAACATGAGTAAAATATTTTTCCTCTTCTTGTTCTTCTTTTTTCAGATCTTTTGCTAAATCTTTTTCTTGTTCTTCTTTTTCTTTTTTCATATTTTTTGCTAAGTCTTTTCCCTCATTTTCTTCCATTTTCTTTTCCTCCTTTATTGAAATTTAATAGTATAGTCTGTATCTCCTTTTAATACAACAGTCGCTTTTACTTCAAGATTTCTCTTATCTGTTTGTGTGCTATCCGTGATAATTAAAGAATACTCATGTGTTCCTTTCTCTGTCTCATCATACTCGTCAAATTCAACATCATTCTTTTTAAAGAAATTGTTTTTCATTTTTATTTCAAAATCGGAAAGATTTGAAAAATTGTTTTTAGAAAAATTCTCATCTAATTTTTCATATACATATTGATAATCATCATTATTTATAGCATCAATAACTTTATTAATGTTCATTTCAACTTTTTCTTGGTCATCAGCTTCTTTGTACTCATCTAAATATTTTTCAGTATCTACAGTATATGAGTCTAAGATAACTGTATATTTCATTGTACTGTTTATTTGAAATACATAATAATTATCGTATGAATCAATTACAACATATGAAGTATTTCCATTGTAATTTTCAATTCCATATTTTGAAAGCTCAAGAAGTTTAACTTTTTGGAAGTATGATATCCATTCTTCATAGCTAGTAAAATCACCTGCTTGTTTTACATTTTTATTATCATATAACATTAATTCTTCTTTTTTTGAATTTATAAATTTTGTATATTCATCTAATGTTCCAAATCTCAAATTTTTATAATCCTCATCTAATAAATTATATCCTAATTTTGGACTATATAAAGTTTTTTCAATATAATCAGTAAGTAGTGCTTTGGCATATTCTTCATCATTAATATTTTTATACCCAAAACTATTATTTCCGTCTTTTTGTATTTCAGTTATTTCAAATTTATTAATGTTATCTTTATTGTACCCATTTTGTACAATTGTTTCTTCATCTATAACTTGATATGTACTATTCATTGAGTCTGTAATTACCATAATGTGACTTACTGTAGCATTATCTTTTCTAAAACCTTCTATCCAAAGAACATCTATATTAGTTTCAATTCTTGAAACATACATGCTAGTTATAATATAGTTATCATTTGTATATTTCTTTATGATTTCTGCAACGGCAAAATATTCATTTTTGTCATTAACTAATTCAATTTTCCTAAGTAGTGATTGGTCAAAAGTATCTTTTGTTTCTAATTCTGAAGACTCAACTATATTACCAATATTATTTATATTCTCCATTGAAGAATTACTATTTTTCTTTTGTAACATAATTATTATAAAGCTTACAATAACTAATGCTACTATTAAAATACACAATAATATTTTTATATTTTTCAATTTCAATATAATCCCTCTTTTCTTTATTTTGATGGTCTTAATATCTTTGTTACTTGCGATTTAGAATACCCTGGATGCCCAGCTTCTGGTAACGCCGTTGTCCCTGGATTTGAAATTGCACCATCTGATCCACAACTATATACAGTAAAATAGTCTCCTTCTGGATTTGCAGCAACGATTTCAACATGTTGAATACTTGAGCTTTGATAAACTAATATATCTCCCGGTGCTGCATCTTCAACAGACACTTCCTCCCATTTCCAAGGATTTTGGTTAAATGTATATGAGGTTTGTTGGTGTCCTTTTAAATTTTCATATCCTGTACAATATAATACCCAAGTTACATATGAACTACAATCTATAGTTTTTCCATTAGTAACACCATCTGGGATTTCTATTCCCACTAGTGCATATTTATACCCATTTGTTCTTAAATATTCATGGCACTTAATTGCATTTTCTACAATATCTTCTGAATCAAAACCACCTGAGGATTTAAAAGCTTCTTCCCCAAAAACCGCTTTGGTTAATTTTATTTTTAGCTCAATAACATACTGAGCATAATCAGCTTTTTCTTGTAGAGTTGTTGGATCCGATGCATTTGAATGTCCACATAATTCTTTATATCTACCAGTATATAGTCCTCCATTTTCATACATAGAGTAAATTTGAATTCTCCCACCATCTCCCCAACTATTTCCAGCACTTATATATCCATATATTCCTAGTGGATTATTGAAATCCGGTTCGTCGCAAACGTGATTATCACCTAAATAAGAATATGTACAAAATAATACATAAATATTATTTGCTGGGGTTCCATTAAATTTTTCATTTACTTCTGCATATTTCTTTCCTGTGCTGTTATTCAATTCATACATATCATTGCCTTCCGTCGTAACACTAACTATCCACTCACAATAATCCTTTATTGCATCATCCACAGTATTATAAGCTTTACCATGATTTTGTCCATTATATGTCATATATCCAAAATAGTTTTTATCTTGTTTACATTCAGTTGATGAACCATTTCCAGTTTCCAACATTGAATGTGCGTAAACAAAACAAGGATTGATATTATATTCTGTACATACATCATAAAAGTTTTTCGCATATGCTGCCATATATGTTTGATAATCGGCTCCTGCATTGTAACTCTCTGCAGCTTCAATAAATTCATCGCTAGTTAAATTACATCCCCAGATTGATGCTGTAGATGCATTTTTTTTGTTATCCTCCTTTGCCTTGCTGACCTTTCCTCCGTCTCCTAAAAGGAAACTAAATAAACTAATAATTGTTATTGATAATACTGCTATTATGGTAACCTTTACTACAAGCAAAATCGCTGGCATCATAGCTGTTTTCACAGTTGTCCACATTAACTGTTTTTGTTTATCTTTATTTTTCTTTTTTACAATTTCTTTTGCATTTTTTAATGCTTCATTTTCCTTTATTTCATTTTCTCGTTCGTCTGTTGTCATATTTATTCACCTTCTTTTATTATTTTAATAGGCAGTGCTTTATATTATATCTGCCCTGCCTACATATTTACAATAAATTTAAAATATTTTTATACACATTTTCTGCTTGTGCTTCTCCTAAAGCATTTCCATTAATTTCAATATCCTTCACAGATTCTATAAATTCTGCTTTTGTTTTTCCTTTAGCAAATTTTGCTATTTTCTTTAAATCTGCATATGTTTTTGGAGAACCCCATCTTCTTGCTGCTACCATTTCTTCTGGTGCTGATATTCCAAGTTTTGAATATGCTTTAAATTCGTCTCCACTAACATTATTTTTCATTGCTTTCCTTATTTGCTCTGGATCTGTTATTCCATTTTCAAGAAATTGTTGAGTTGCCTCTTTAACACCACTTTCGCCACCATAAGTTGCAAGTAATTTACTGTCTTGTATAATTTGTTTGTATCCATCACTTTTATAAAAAGCTCTATCAAATTTTCTATTATTTGCTGCTTCTGTACCTTGTGCTCCACTTACCCAAGTATCACCAATATTGTTTAAATGTCCTGGTATGCTTTCAAGACCATTCATTGTACCTTTTGTTAAATTAGACACACCTTGGTATCCTATGGGAATTCCTGCCGCTCCATACTTTAAAGCATTTCCAAAATCACCTGTTGCTAGTCCAGCCGCTATACCAACCATGCCACCTGCTGCTCCACCTATTGCTCCTGTTAATTTTCCTACATGTGATTTTATTGCATCAGGACCACAAATATACCTTTTCCCTAGTGCCTTTATTCCTCCCCACTTTTTTGATTTTTGACTTGGTGAATCAGAAGATGTAGAATTTGCAGTTGCTGTTGGTGATGTTCTTACTCCACCACTATTTTGCCCACTTGCATTTGAATTTGAAGAACCACCTCCATTTGATCCACTCATAGCTGATGAACCATCACCTGCTGCTCCACTACTATCAGAAGATCTTGTTGCTGTTCTTACACCTTTTGGATTACCTGCTCCACCTGCTCCTGTTGCCCCCTCTTTTGGTGGTTTAGATTTTAATTTATTTAGCATACTCATTACAACTGCTCCACCTGCTGCTGCACCAAGTGTTCCAACTGGAGTAGCTGACTTCATGCCAAACATATCTTTTATTAATTTTTCTGCAGGTACTAAGAATCCTATAGCAACAATTGCATATATTATATTTTGTTTTGCAAAATCAAATGCACTAGCAATTAAAACCGTATACAATAATAAGTGAACTGTCTGCAATATACAGTTAAAAATATATTCCCTAAGCCA
>CAZTBY010000038.1:0-9270 GCA_964612395.1 uncultured Clostridium sp.
GTTCATGTTAGAGTAAAAGAAGGAAACAGAGAAAGAATCCAAGTTTTCGAAGGAACAATAATAAAAGTACAAGGTGGAGGAATAAACCAAACATTTACAGTTAGAAGAATAGCTTCAGGTGTAGGTGTTGAAAAAACATTCTTAGTTCACTCACCAGTAGTTGAAAAGGTAGAAGTAACAAGAGTAGGTAAAGCAAGAAGAGCAAAATTATTCTACTTAAGAGATAGAGTAGGTAAATCTGCTAAAACTAAAGAAAAAGTTGGAGCAAGAATTCAAACAAATGAAATTATTTTAAAAGAAGAAGCAGTAGAAGTAGCCCCTGAAGAAGCTCCCGCAGTTGAAACAGAAACTCCTGTTGTGGAAGAAACTGTAGATACAGTAACAGAAGAAGCTACAACAGAAGTAAAAGAATAATAAAAGTTATAAGTACAAGCACACTTGAATAGCCTATTAATGTAAGTTTAGGAGGAAAATATGAACTATTTACTTAAAACTACATTAGTAGGCTTGTTTTTTGGTACTTTCGGAACTACTATTGGGGGAATTATTGGAGTTACATGGAAAAGAAAATCCAATAGATTTTTAAGCTTTATATTGCAACTTGCAGCTCGGATTAATGATGGCAATTATATGTTTTGATTTAATACCAGAGGCAATAGAAATAGCAGGACTTGAAAATACAATTATAGGAACTTTGGTAGGAGTTGTATTGATGCTATTTTGTGATAAATTTGTTAAGAAAAAACACAATGAAAAAAATAGTAATTCACTTTTGAATACTGGAATAATTGTTGGCATAGGTTTAGCACTTCATAACTTTCCAGAGGGTTTAGCAATAGGTTCTGGATTTGGAACTTCAATTAAACTTCGGGTATTCACTAGCTATTGCAATTTTGCTTCATGATATTCCAGAAGGATTATCTATGGCAGTGCCTATGAAAAATGGTGGAATGAGTAAAATGAGAGCTCTAAGCTATACATTCTTATCAGGTGTTACAACAGGAATAGGAGCATTTTTTGGAGTACTTGCAGGTCAAATATCTGATGGAATGATAAGTATTTGTTTAGCAATAGCGGCAGGAGCTATGCTATATATAATTTCAGGAGAACTTATACCGGAATCTAATAAATTATATAAAGGACGAATTGGTTTTGTTGGAAATATTATTGGTTTTGTTTTAGGAATAATTGCATTTAATGTGTAAAAAAATATATCAAAATTTTATATAAAAATACATGATTCTATGTAATACTACAACCATAAGTAAAACAGAAAATAGCACCAAAAAACATTACAACTTTATTACAAAAATATTACAAAAATATTACAAGTACTCTTGACTTTGTCCAAAAACCATAATCTTATAATAGCGGTAATTTTAAAAAATGGAGGAAGTATTTTGGCTATAGGAGATGTAATAGTAGGTATAGATATTGGAACCTCCAAAGTCTCAAGTGTTATTGCCGAGATTAATAATTTTAATCAATTAGAAATAATTGCGATAGCAGAATGTAAGTGCTTTGGAATAAAAAAAACTAACATAACAGATGAAGATGAAATAGCCTCTGCAATAGGAAAAACAATTTCAGAAGTAGAAGCTCAAGGAAATATAAAAATAAACTCAGCATATGTTACTATACCAGGTAAGTATGTGCAAATAGTTCAAAATAGTATAGTAAAAGAGGCTAGGGATAAATTTGCTGGAATTACTTCAAAGGATCTAAATTCAGCTATGATACAACTAAGAGACATAGACCTTCCAGATGACAAAGTAGTAATTGATTTAATTAAAAATCAATTTATATTAGATAATGGAAGAACTGTGGAAGACCCTGTTGGGGCACTTAGTTCAACAGTTACAGTTACAGGACAAGTTGTTCTTGCTGATAAAGACTATGTAAGACAATTAACAAGCATATTTAAAAAGGCAAATATAGAAATAGATGGAATTATACCAAATGTTTTAGCAGAAAGATCTTTAATCTTAGATGTAAATGAAATGAGCGACAATGTAATGATATTAGATATAGGTGCAGGAAACACAGATATTGGTGTATTTAATGGATCAAACTTTGTATATGCAAATACAATTCCACTAGGAGGAGACAGTATTACAAACGATATTGCACAAGTATTTTACATATCTGAAGAAGAAGCTGATAGATTAAAAAAACAATATGCTTTAGCTCTAAAATCATTTATAGATAACGACACGGATATAATGCTAACAACATATAAAGGTGATGAGCGAAACAAAGTAATAAAAAGCTCAGAACTTATAGAGGTTATAGAAGCAAGGGTTGAGGAAATATTCTCACTTGTAAATAAGCAAATAACAAGTCTTGGAATAAAAGCAAATATAAACAATGTAATTCTTACAGGACAAGGTATTACATGTATTAGTAAAAGTGATGTTGCAGGAAAAATTGTTTTAAATATACCAGTAAAAATTGCAACAGGTAGAATGATAAGTACAGTAAAACCTGCATATAGATCAAGTTATGCATTAGTTAGATATGTGTCTAGCAGACCATATGCTAAAAATGTTGCAAGTAAAATAGATGTCAAATCAAAAGAAAAAATTTTCAAAACAATATTAGAAAGAATTAAAGAGTTCTTTTATACCTAAGTTTTTAATTTTAAATATATATAAAAGGGAGGAATTTGCATTATGATGGAATCAGAATATGAAGAAAACAATAACATGATGGATGGAACAGCATTAATAAAAGTAATAGGAGTAGGAGGAGCAGGAAATAACGCAATAAATAGAATGATAGAATCTGGAATAAAAGGTGTAGAATTTATTGCAGTAAATACAGATAGACAAGCTCTTCAAATATCAAAAGCAAGTACAAGAATTCAAATAGGAGAAAAACTAACAAGGGGTCTAGGAGCTGGTGCAAACCCAGATGTTGGAGCTCAAGCAGCGGAAGAAAGTAAATCTGAAATAGCAGAGGTTCTACGTGGTGCAGATATGGTTTTTGTTACAGCAGGTATGGGAGGAGGAACTGGTACAGGAGCAGCTCCAATAGTTGCAGCAACAGCTAAAGAATTAGGAATTTTAACAATAGGTGTTGTTACAAAACCATTCACTTTTGAAGGAAAGAAAAGACTTAACCAAGCTGAGAAAGGAATAATTAACTTAAAAGAAAAAGTTGATACATTAGTAGTAATTCCAAATGATAAATTATTACAAATTATAGATAGAAAAACATCAATTGTTGAAGCTTTCAAAATGGCTGATGATGTTTTAAGACAAGGTGTTCAAGGTATTTCAGATTTAATCTCAGTACCAGGATTAATAAACTTAGACTTTGCAGATGTTAAAACTGTAATGTTAAATACAGGTATGGCACATATGGGTATTGGTAGAGCAAGTGGAGAGAATAGAGCAGAAGATGCTGCAAAACAGGCTATACAAAGTCCATTGCTAGAAACATCAATAGAAGGTGCAAGAGGAGTAATTATAAACATTACTGGTGGACCAGATCTTGGATTGCAAGAAGCAAACACAGCAGCTGAACTTGTTCAACGCAGTGTAGACCCTGAAGCAAACATCATATTTGGTGTTGTAACTGATGAAAGTCTCGGAGATGAAATCCAAATTACAGTTATTGCAACAGGTTTTGAAAAAGATGAAAACATATCAACAATAGGGGTTGAAAATTTAGTAAACAATACTTGGAACAAAAAAATAAATTCAATTCCATCAACATCAGATAATAAATCTGATAATCCAAATGATTTAGATATACCATCTTTCCTAAGAAAAAAAGGAAATAAAATATAAGTATATAGAAAAACAATGTAAAATAAAAGAAATAGTCTACAAAGGTAGATTATTTCTTTTTTTCGTGCCCAAGAATTGACAGACTTTTTGTAATATAAGTAGTACAATGTTTAAGAGGTAAGGAAATGACCCTATATGTAGATATAATTTTTATGGAAAATGTATTCATGAATTCTATTATACTGCTTGCAACTGGGATAATTTTAAAAGACAGTATGAAGATAGTTAGAAACATTATAGGAAGCACAATGGGGGCACTTTATGCAATAGTTATTTATATATCTAATATAGAAATTTATTCAAATATTATATTAAAAATCTTATTATCATTTGTAATAGTATATATATCTTTTAAACCAGCCAATCTAAAATCATTTTTTAAACACGTTGTAATTTTTTATTTAACATCATTTACATTTGGTGGAGTGGCATTTGCTTTGCTATATTTTGTAAGTCCAGAAGACATATTGTATCAAAATGGAGTTTTAATTGGTACATATCCAATAAAAATGATACTTGTAGGTGGAATACTTGGGTTTATTATTATAACAATTGCTTTTAAAAATATAAAAAGCAAACTTAGTAAGCAGGATATGTATTGCGATGTAAATTTAACATTAAAAGAAAAAACATTAAGCTTCAAGGCAATTATAGACACAGGAAATTTCTTAAGAGACCCAATAAGTAAAACTCCAGTAATTATAGTTGAAAAAGAAACGTTAAAAGGATTTTTACCAGACCAAATAGTAGACAATATACAAAATATCATTAATGGAAAAAATGTAGAATTAGGAGTATTCTCACAGCGAATCAGGGTAATTCCGTTTAAATCGTTGGGAAAAGAGAATGGTTTAATCTTAGGTTTCAAATTAAATAATGTTTTTATTGAATACCAAGACATAGAGTATGGGGCAAAAAATGTAATTATAGGAATATATAATGGGAAGTTAAGCAAAAGTGGGAAATATAATGCTTTAGTGGGGTTAGATATCTTAAATGAATAATTTTTAAAAAGGGTGTGAAGGTATGAATTTTTTTGAGCTTTTGAGGTGTAAATTTAAAAAATATTTTTGTGGAGGAAATTTTGAAAATGATAGTATTTTCTATATTGCGGGTAGTCAAACATTGCCACCACCATTGCCGCAAAATGAAGAAGAACAAATGCTTAAAAGGCTGGAAGCAAACGATTTTGAAGCCAGACAAATATTAGTTGAGCATAATTTAAGGTTAGTTGTGTATATTGCTAAGAAATTTGAAAATACAGGAATAGGAATAGAGGACTTAATATCAATAGGTACAATTGGGCTTATGAAGGCTATAAATACATTTAATAATGGGAAAAACATTAAGCTTGCAACATATGCTTCACGTTGTATAGAAAATGAAATCTTGATGTATTTAAGACGTAGTAACAAAACAAAAGGGGAAATTTCTATTGATGAACCATTAAATCAGGATGGAGATGGAAATGAACTTTTATTATCAGATATACTTCGGAACAGATGATAATGTAACATCAAGAGCAATGGAAGACGAAGTGGATAGAATACTTTTAAAATCTGCTATACTTAAACTTACAGACAAGGAAAAAAATATAATGGAGCTTAGGTTCGGTTTTAAGACAGGGATTGAAAAAACACAAAAGGAAGTAGCAGACATGCTTCGGAATATCACAAAGTTACATATCAAGGCTTGAGAAAAAGATAATGAACAAAATGAAAAGGGACATAATGAGTAAGACTCGGATAATTTTCAAAAAAAGAAACACAACTACTTGCAAAAAATCATATAATGAAGTAAAATATATATATATTAAAAAAGAGAGAAGTGATAAGAATGAAAGTATATGATAAGGAAATTTATAATAAACAAGAAAGTATTAAAACAATAGTTGTAGGAATTATAGTATTTTTATTAGGATTCTTTGCTGGTTATATGGCCCATTCTTTTAACCAAACTCACACACCAGAGGAAACAAACAATACATATGTTATAGAAAGTAAACAAAAATAAAAGGCATTTCGATAATGCCTTTATTTTTTTGGCTAGAATATTTATAAGTCAGTTACATAGAATTTAAGCAGGAGGTATGTGGATGAAGAAATTTGTAAAACTTATTTCAATTTTTGCTTTTATTTTCGTTTGTTTGTTTTTTACTAAAGTATCAGCATTTCCGCCATCTAGCTCTAGCTTGTATACTGGAATAGATGTTAGTGAATGGCAAGGTGATATTGACTGGCGAGAGGTTAAAAATGCTGGAATTCAAGTGGTGTATATTCGTTCAAGTGAGGGAAGCGGATATATAGATGCAGATGCAATAAAAAATTATAATGGTGCAAAGACAAATGGCATTAAAGTTGGTTTTTATCATTATTTAACTGCGAGAAATCAAAGTGAGGCGATTGAACAAGCAGAATTTTTTGTTTCAGTTATTAAGGAACTTGAGATAGACTGCAGGTTAGCAATGGATTTTGAAAGCTTTGGAGACCTTGGAACATATGAAATTAATTTAATTGCACAAACTTTTTTAGAAGAAGTTGAAAGATTAAGTGGAAAAGAGGTAATAATATATAGTGATGCATACAATGCTGCATATACTTTTTCAAGTAGATTAGCAGAAAAGTATCCTATATGGGTTGCAGACTATTATGTACAAGAACCAGGAAATGGAAGATGGCAAATTTGGGATGGATTTCAATATACGGATGAAGGAAGAATTTCTGGAATAGAAGATTATGTAGATAGAGATTACTTTACAAGTGGCGTGTTACTTACTGATAACACACCAATTCCAAAAGAGGCAACAAAAGAACCAAATGCAACAACTAAAACAATAACAATTAAGTGTGGAGATACTTTAAGTCAAATTGCAATGGAATATAATACATCTTATGAGTATTTGGCAAAAATAAATAATATTATAAATCCAAACTTGATATATGCAGGTCAAACTTTAATAGTGCCAATATTAAGTAGTAATGAAATTCATGATTCTAGCCATGAATTATACATTGTAAAGTGGGGAGACACTTTAACTAAAATTTCTGAAGAATATGGAGTAACAATAGCAGGACTTGTAAGGCTAAACAGTATTGCAAATCCAAACTTAATTTATGTAGGTCAGGTTTTAAGAATACCTACAATTAATTCGTATGAGTAACTAGGAAGAAGGAGGAAATAATGCAAACTGCAATTATTGAAATAATCAATAAATTTGGATATTTAGGAATAGTATCACTAATTACAATAGAAAACTTATTTCCTCCAATACCGTCAGAAGTGATTTTAACTTTTGGAGGGTTTGCAACAACTATTTCAAATATCACAGTTCGTGGTGTAATTGTAGCATCAACAGTAGGTTCAGTCCTTGGAGCAATTATTTTATATCTACTTGGTAGAGCATTAAGTGTTGAAAAATTGGAGAAATTTTTAGAAAGTAAATTTGGAAAGATTTTAGGATTAGAAAAAGCAGATATTCAAAAATCTGTTGATTGGTTTGATAGTAAAGGGAAATATGCAGTTTTTTTTGGTAGATTTATACCAATAATAAGAAGTCTTGTTTCTGTACCTGCAGGTATGGCTAAAATGGCTATGATTCCATTTTTAATTCTTACAACTATAGGAAGTTTAATTTGGAATACAGTTCTTGTTGTTTTAGGAAAAATTGCAGGCAATTCATGGAATGTAATTGCAATGTATGTTGGAGGTTATTCAGATATTGTTTTAATATTATTCATGATAGTTTTTGTGTTTGGAGTTATAGCTTTCTATATAAAAAAGAGTGGCAGAATAAAAATAATAAGATTTAGAAAAAACAAATGTAGTAAAAAGCTTGAATAAAAGGAAAAATTTTGATATACTTACTTGTAGAATAATAAAAGATGGAGGTAATGATATGACACCACATAATGAAGCTAAAAAAGAAGATATTGCAAAAATAGTTTTAATGCCAGGAGATCCATTAAGAGCAAAGTATATTGCTGAAAACTTTATGGAGAATGTAAGACTTGTAAATTCTGTTAGAGGAATGTTTGCTTACACAGGTACATACAAAGGAAAAGAAATAACTGTTATGGGACACGGAATGGGAATTCCAAGCGTAGGAATTTATACACATGAATTATTTAAATTCTATGATGTAGATTGCATTATAAGAATTGGAAGCTGCGGTGGATATATTCAAGATTTAAATTTAAAGGATTTAATTGTAGTAAATGAAGGTTACAGTGAATCTACATTTGCTGAAGTTTATGATGGAAACACAGAACATTCAATTGCAGCAAAAAATTCTTGTAATGATGTAATTTTTGAAACTGCTAAAGAAATGAACTTAAATGTAGTTCAAGGAAATGTACATAGTACAGATGCTTTCTATTCAGAAACAGCAAATTTAAAGGAATTATACGAAAAACATGGTTGCATAGCAGCTGAAATGGAATCATTTGCTTTATTTGAAATAGCAAACCATTTAAATAAAAAAGCAGCTTGCATATTATCTGTTACAGATTCTTTAGTAAAACCAGAACAATTAACACCACAAGAAAGACAAACTGCTTTAGTTAATATGATTAAACTTGGTTTAGAAACAGCGATAAAATTATAATAAAAATACCCTAGAATTGTTAAATTCTAGGGATTTTTTATATATTTTCTACATGGTTTACATTTAAATTATTTAATGCTTTTATATTAATATATACGCCAGCACCTACAAAGTTTCCACCACATTTTTCAATTAGTTTTTTAGAAGCTTCAAGTGTTCCACCTGTTGCAAGAACGTCATCTATAAAGTAGAAATTTTTTCCTTTGTAATTTTCGTTTGTTGGTAAGCATAAAGAATCTTTTCCATATTCTTTATAATAATCAACTGTTAAAACTAAATCATCTGGTAATTTACCAGGTTTTCTAATAGGAACGAATCCTATATTTAATTTGTTTGCAACAGCTGTTCCAAAGATATATCCTCTTGATTCCGGAGCTATGATGTAATCAGCACTTTTTGGTACTACTATACACATTTCTTCAATGATTTTTGTAAAATCATCTTTATCTGCAAGCTTTGGAGAAATATCAATAAATCTTACACCTTTAACAGGGAAATCTTCAATAAATCGTAATTTAGCCATAAAGACCACACACCCATCTTTTAAAAAATTTATGTATAAATTATAGCATAAAACGATATAATATTACAATACTAAATCTATAAAAAATGCGATTTTACGGTAACCATTTTTTTGATAAATTTATGCATAAAGTATTGACATTTGAATATATATAGTAGTATAATAATTTTGTTGCCACATCGCGGGGTAGAGCAGTTGGCAGCTCGTCGGGCTCATAACCCGGAGGTCGTAAGTTCGAGTCTTACCCCCGCAACCAAAAAATTAACTAGAGTCGCAAGAGATTGCGGACTCTTATTTTTTTGACCTTGGCATAATTTTGGCGTAAATGGGGACAATTTGGGGACAGTCCC
>CAZTBY010000039.1:0-9067 GCA_964612395.1 uncultured Clostridium sp.
CCAGAGACGACTCGAACGTCCGACCCACGGCTTAGAAGGCCGTTGCTCTATCCAGCTGAGCTACTGGTCCATTCATGAACATATTAAATAATAACATATTTTTTTTATTCTGTCAACATTTTCCTTGAAATTAGTTGATTTTTTTCAAATTTTTTGATATACTATTTTTTACATTTATTATATTATGAAAGGGTGTACGAATTTATGGAAAAACAAAAGAATATTGATGAAGATTTGAATACTGGAAATATTGAAAATAATAAAAAAGTAAAAAAGGTTAAAAAGAAAAAGAAACATATAGTGCTAAAGCTATTTTTGTTAACACTTTTAGTATTACTTATTGTTTTTGTAATATTGTATATTAGAGCTCCAGGAAAAAGTTTTCTTTCAAAGTTTACAGGTGCGATGCTTGGGCATAGTGAGGAAACTCTAAAGAACCTAGATAAACTTCAAATACTTATTCTTGGGGAAAGTACAGGTATGTCTGATACAATTATTGTAGCATCATATGACCCAAAAACTCAGGAAGCAGCCTTAATGTCTATACCAAGAGATACTTTTACTGGTGATGATAAGTCAAAAGCAAAGTATTACCATAAAATTAATGCATTGTATAATGATGGTGAAACACCTGAAAAAACTGTAGAAGCTGTAAACAAGATTACAGGTTTAAATTTAAAATACTACATACTTGTTGATACAGAAGCATTAATTAAATTAGTTGATCAAATTGGTGGCTTATACTTTGATGTACCAATTGATATGAACTATGATGACCCAACTCAAGACCTATATATTCACTTATCTAAAGGTTACCAAAAATTAACTGGTTCACAAGTTGAACAATTAGTTAGATTTAGACATAACAACAATGGAAGCACTTACCCATATGATTATGGTAATGGTGTTGAAGACCATGGGCGTTCAAGAACCCAACGTGATGTTGTAATTGCTATTGCAAAACAAACATTACAATTCAAAAATGTTTCTGAAATTTCTGACATAATTGATATATTTAAATCATATGTAAAAACAAACTTAGATTTAAATCTACTAAAAGACTATGTACCATATGCTGTAGATATGAATATGGATACAGTAAAGGTTGGAAGAATTCCTGGTGAAGATGATGTTGTTAATGGAATTTGGTTCTTTTTCAATGATGAAGAAGAAACAAAAGAACTTGTTGATGAATTGTTCAATGATAAAACCATTGAAAGCTCTGATGTTTCTGAAGATATTAACAATTCAGTATCTGATAATGAAACTGTAAATAATGATTAGAAAAATTTTTCAGCCCTTATTTTTAAGGGCTGAATATCTACTTATTTTTTCCTCTTATTTTATTTAATGTTTGATTTCTTTTATATAAATCCAAAACTCTTAATCCTCCAAATAGAACTACCAAACTAATAAATATTAGTAAAAATACTAAACCTTTTTTACTTTTCTTTACATCATTTTCTGCAATTAAATTTCCTGTATATGTTTTTCCTTCTATTTCATAGCTTACCGTTCCAAGTACAGTTCCTTTTTTAATTGGTGCCTTTATCTTTGAGTTTAAATTAATTTGTGGCTCTATAGGTGTATCTTCATTTTCTACTTTAACTACTGCCGTAATTGGTTTTTCCAATACTACATTTAATTTTTTATCATCCTTTCTAGCTTTCTTAACAGTTATCGTTTGAATATTTGTACCAGCTTCAGCTATTGTTCTTATTGTGTTTGTATCAAAAGCATATTCCAAAATTGCCTCTGTATCTTCATATCTACTATTAGATGTTGTTGACTTCATTATTACAGAAACAAGCTTTAACCCACTTTTTTCGGCATATGCAATTAAGCAATTTCCTGCAGGTGTTGTGAAACCTGTTTTCAAACCTTTTGCATATTTATAGTAATTTTCGCTTCCAGTTTGTAGCATTTCATTTGAAGTATAGAAATATCTATCATTTTCTGTATAAATTGTTGTTGCTGGAATACTATATTCTGTAACTTGTGCAATATTTCTTATAGTTTCAAATTTAACTGCATAGTTTGCAATTAATGCAATATCATGTGCTGTTGAATAATTGTTTGTATCATGCTCCCCATGGCAATTTAAAAAATTGCTATTTGTACATCCAATCTCTTTTGCCTTTTCGTTCATCATTTTAACAAATTCTTCTTCACTGCCTGCTACATGTTCTGCTAGTGCATTTGCTACATCATCATATGAAGATATAAGTAATAAATTCAAAAGTTGCTCTACTGTAAATACTTCTCCAGCCTTTAAATTTGCCGTTAAGTATCCAGATTCTACTTTATCTATAGCACTTTGATTAATTGTTACATTATCTTGCAAACCACATTTTTCTACAACTAATATAGCTGTTAAAACCTTTGTTAAGCTTGCTGGATATAGCTTTTCATCTGCGTTTTTACTATATAATATTTTTCCATCTATGCAGTCTATAACCATTCCTGATGTAGCCGTTATTTCAGGCTCCTTGGCTTGCACACATGGCATTAGGATAACAATAAAACACACTATAATTATTAATATATTTCTTAATTTCATATAAAGGCATCATTCCTTTCTCATGTAATAATATAATATTTTTATGAAAAAAACAATATTTTTAGGAGGTTTTATGAAAAAATTCGACAAAAAATTAGTAATTTCTTTAATACTATTGCTTGTAATTATTGCAATTACAATTTATTTAATGAATAAAGACTTAGATAAAGAAAGTTTTGAAGCATCTGATTTTATAGAAAATACTAACTCTTCTTCCCTAACAGAAGAAAGCAAACAAATAGCAATACATATTGATGGTGAGGTTATGTCTCCTGGTATAAAATACTTAGAAACTGGTGCAAGAATTTCTGATGCAATTCAAGCTTCTGGTGGTACAACTGCTCTTGTAGATTTTTCTAAAATTAATTTAGCATATGTTCTAAAAGATGGGCAAAAGGTTCATGTGCCCAGTATTTATGAGTCAATAAACGTGGAAACTGTTTCTAATGATGCTGGCGAAAATGTAATTATCCAAGATACAAATTCTAATTCTAATATGGTTAATATAAATACTGCAACACAAGCAGAATTAGAAACTTTACCTGGAGTTGGTGCTTCAACTGCTCTTAAAATTATTAATTACAGAAACCAGAATGGTAATTTCAAAAAAATTGAAGATTTAATGAATGTAAATGGAATTGGTGAAACAAAATTCTCTACGCTTAAAGACTATATTACAATTTAAAAATAATCTTAAGCAAAGCTTTCATGCAGTATAATTTTGCCTCTTTTGGAAATAATGATTATATCACAGTTTAAAGGAGGTTTTTATTTGATAAACAAGGTAGAAATTGCTTCTGTAAATACTGCAAAATTACCTGTTCTAACAAATAAAGAAAAAAATGAATTACTGATAAAAATCAAAAACGGAGATAATAAGGCAAGAGAAGAATTTATAAATGGTAATTTAAGGCTAGTCCTAAGTATTATTCAACGTTTTAATGGTCGTGGTGAGGAAATCGATGATTTATTTCAAGTTGGTTGTGTTGGTTTAATTAAAGCAATTGATAATTTCGATATGAACTTAAATGTTCAGTTTTCAACATATGCTGTTCCCATGATTATTGGCGAAATTAGAAGACACTTGCGAGATAACAACCCCATTCGTGTTAGCCGTTCAATGCGAGATTTAGCTTATAAGGCTCTGCAAGCAAAAGAAAGATTATTTAAAGAAAAACAACAGGAACCTACAATTGAAGATATTGCAAAAGAGCTTGGTGTAGATAAAGAAGATATTGTTGTTAGTTTAGATTCTATTCAAGACCCTATTTCACTTCAAGAGCCAGTTTATAACGAGGGAAGTGAAAGTATTTACGTTATGGATCAAGTAAAAGATTCAAAAAACACAGATGAATTTTGGGCAGAAACTTTAACCATTGCAGAATCCATGAAAAAACTAAGCAATAGAGAAAAATCTATTATTTCAAGAAGATTTTTTGATGGAAGAACTCAAATGGAAGTAGCAAATGAGATTGGTATTTCTCAAGCTCAGGTTTCAAGACTAGAAAAAAATGCAATTGAAAGAATAAAAAAAATGTACAAATAATTTGCTTTTCACCTATATAAATAGCATAATTTATATAGGTGATTTTCAATAATAAAATAATTGATTTATTGCTTTTTATCTACGAAATAACAATATAAAGTAATTACATAGCCCTTGGGTTAAATGTAGATATCTTCTGTAGTTCTGTAAATAACGCTTTTTCTTTTTCTGAAAGTTCTTTTGGAACTACAGTTCTTATTTCTGCAATTAGATTTCCTCTTCCTCCTAATCCATCTTTATAGCCTTTATTAGGTATTATAATTTGCTCTCCGCTTTGTATGCCTGCTGGTATGTTTAAGTTTATATTTTCTTCAATTGAATCTATACTAATTTTCTTACCTAAAGCCGCTTCCCATGGAGAAACTGCTACACTTGTAATAATATCACAACCATTTAGTTTGAATTTTTTGTTATTCTCTATGTTGATTTTTATAAACAAATCTCCATTTTTTCCACCATTTATGCCTTCTTTTCCTTGCCCTAGAAGCCTTATCTTTTCGCCATTTCTAATACCTGCTGGAACCTTCACAGAAAAAGTTTTCATTTGACCTTTTACTGTTCTTAATGATATCTTCTTTTCTGCTCCATAATATGCATCTTCTAATTTTACATTTATCTCTGTTTCTATATTTTCTCCTTTTGCTGGAATGTTTTTAGTCTCTTTTGGGGGAGCATTTTCTGTTTCACCAAAGAACATATTGAAAAATTCATGTGCTACAGAACTCCTCTCTTGCTTGGTCTCTACGTTTTGTTCTTGTTTTTTCTTTTTGCCAACCTTTGAATTCCATATTCTATCATACTTTCTCTTGCTACTGCTATCTGATAGTACCCTATATGCTTCATTTATATCTTTAAAGCGTTCCTCGTATTGGATACTTTGGTTATTAATATCTGGATGATATTTTTTTGCTTGTTCTCTAAATGCAAGTTTTATTTCGCTTCCGAGTTACCTTGCTTGTATCTAAATTCAATATTTTATAATAATCTTTAAAAACCATAATTTTCTCCTTGTGTAAATTATGTTACCTTTTTGATTATATCATATTTTGTATTCATTTTCCACTTTTTTTCTTGTTTTTTCTTGTTTTTTTCTGAATTTATTATATAATATATGCAGAATAAATTTTGGAGGTATATTATTATGCGTAAGAATATTCATACGAGTGAAAACTCACAGTATAGAATTTTGGCTGTTGATGATGAAGTTGGAATCCTTGATTCTTTGAATGTCTTCCTATCTAAAGCTGGTTATACTTTTGTTGGTGTAACTAACCCACTAGATGCAATTGAAAAAATAAGAAATGAACATTTTGATTTAATGCTATTAGACTTTTTAATGACCCCTATCCATGGTGACCAAGTGGTAGAAGAAATAAGAAAGTTTAATAAAGACTTATATATTTTGTTACTAACAGGTCATAAAGATTTAGCTCCTCCACTTGATACAATAAAAAGGTTGGATATTCAAGGATATTGTGAAAAAAGTGATAAATTTGATCAGCTTTTATTATTAATTGAATCTGGAATTAAGGCTGTGTCTCAAATGCAACTTATAAGAAAGATTAATGATGAACTAAAAACTACATATGATAAATTAGAATCTGCTTACATGGAAACTATTGAAATATTGCGTTTCACTGTTGAAGCAAAAGATGCATATACAAGAGGTCATTCAGACAGAGTTTCTGAATATTCTATTTTGATTGGAAAAGCATTAGGTCTTCCTGAGGAAGATTTGAAAACCCTTAAAATTGGTGGACTATTTCATGATATTGGAAAAATTGGTATTCCAGATAGTATATTATTAAAAACTACAAAATTAGATGACGAAGAGTATTCTGAAATTAAAAATCACCCTACTATTGGTGCACACATACTTTCAAATGCAACTATTTTTAAGGATATTATTCCTATTGTTAAACACCACCATGAACGCTTTGATGGACACGGATATCCAGGGCAACTTAAAGGCGAAAAAATTCCATATTTTGCGCGCATTGCCGCTGTTGCAGATTCTTTTGATGCAATGACTTCTAAACGTTCATACCGTGATTCTCTTCCAATGGATGTTGTAATAGAAGAAATAATTAAAAACTCTGGTACACAATTTGACCCCGAAATTGCTAAAGTATTTTTAGATATCTTATCAAATAAGCCAGATGAAATAAAACGAATTCAATCTTTATAATAAAAAACAGCCAAATGCTGTTTTTTATTAATCAACCCCAGATTTTCTCTGGGGTTTTGTCTTTATTATTTAATTACGAACTTTTTGATTAAGATTATTCCAACTGCTATTAATACTAAGCCACCTGTTATTGATGCTATAAGTAATACTGGTGATTTTTGGTCAGCACCTGTTTCAACAGTGATTACTACTGATTCTGCAATATACTCATCATTTTCATTAGCATTAATTAAATCTGAAAATTTAAGATCCCTTGTTTTTCCTTGTATATATTTTAGGTTTCCTAGTAATGATTTTTTGTCTAATGTACCTGTTCTACTTGTAATTATACCATTTACTGATACTAATTGAGCTACATAGCTTCTATATGTAAATTCTTTTTTTGTACTTGTTGTGTCTATATCTCTTACTGTAGATAGTGTTATATTTCCGTTTGAGTCGCCTTCTTTTAACTCATATGCATCTTTCGTTTGTATAACATTTACTGTTTGTGTTTTTTCGCTACCAACACTTTCCAATATTGGGAATGTTTTGTCCTGTTCAACTGTTGTAAATACTCCAGCATTTTCATCCATTTTAGTATTATTTAGGTAATCTTCAATTTTAACATTTACTCCAACCTTTCTATCATTTTCTCCTACTGTTCCTGTATAATAGTTTGTTCCTAAATAAGTACCAATTGTATGTTCTGATTTTTGCATATTAGTTTTTACCAAACCAGCTATGTCAGCACAACTGTTATTATTACTCAAAGCTGTAATTAAATCAGCACCTAAGTACTCTGCATCACCAACGTTTGAAATTTTATAAGTATAGCCAATTTGAATCTTTCCTGTAATTTTATCGATTTGTGTTTCTAGCGTCCATGCACCTATTTCATCGTTAACTTTTCTTGATGCTGTAGATAATGTATTGAATGCCTTTCCTTGTACATTTTTAAATGTTACTATTCCGTTATCATTACAATAATTGTTTATATCGGCAGTTGCTTCTGTTACACCATCAATTTTTACATATGTTACATGTTTTTCAAGTATTAATTCTGAACGTGCTCTTGTTTCTAAACCAAAGTTTATGCCTCTTGTTACGACACGTGCTGAATCCTCTGTATCTGATATTGGAATTTTAACTAGTGATGTTTCTGCACACATCCATGTATTAGCAAGTTTCTTTTTAACATCATCATCTTCGTCAGTATTGGCAATTATTAATTCGCTGGCTACTCGGCCTGAACTCATTGCATAGTTCATTTCTTCTAGTCTTCTTGCTTCGTTGTCTCTTGCCATTGAGCTATTTGTACTATATGATTCACTATAATATGAAGTATTGTATCTTGTATCTATAGTTGATTTATAGTCTTGTCCATTATATTTTATAATATTATTTTTAATTGTTTCTTTCTTCTCATTATTTGTTTCAATATCCCAGTATGTTCCATCTCCATATATAAACCTTACTATATAATTACCTGGTATAAAGCTTTTAAATGTATATGTTCCATTTTGGTTTGTAACATTGTATGTTTCAGTACTTTTTCCATCTGGTGTAATATATTTTACTGTATCTGACCCTGTTGTTGTCTCTTGCCAAATATATTCTAATTTGATTGTTCCTACTTCTTTTATTTCTATTAATTGTACTATTACATCGTCAATCATCTGGTCTCCGGTCTTCTTCTTTGTTATATTTACCATTTCCATGGGCATCATCGTTCTTTTTTTGGTCTTCGAAAACAAAACCTGATATTGTTCTATCTTCTGTGTTCATTTGGATGTTTATTCCTCTTGCATCATCAGTATCATCCTCTGTTTTTTGTACTTCAATATTATCTGGTGCAGAGTCAATATCAATACATCCTTCCTTTGTTGAATATGATATTATTTCTATCCAGTTTTTAAAGTCTTTTAAATAAACTGAATTATTCTCATCTTTTCCAACTTTAAATACAATTTCTGCTACACCTTGATTTACTGTATCATCAAATGTTTGACCTATTGGAATTAGTAGCCTATTATATGTTACTCCATCTATAGTTACTTGTCCATCTAATTCAGCATCGTCAATTTGTGTTACCAATTCTAACTTTGCATCATAATAATATGCTATCGAATTAACTATTGCTTCTGTTGCACTTTGGTTATTTAATAATATTTGATATGTTAATTCAATATTTAATTCATCTTCTTCCTTTGTTTTTGACATCTCACTATTCTGCGCTGGATTCATGCCACTATAAACTTTGCTTTCTCCAAGTCCCTTATAATCATTAATTCTATAGTTATAGTCAGAATTGTAAAGGTATAAGTTATACGATGGTTTTACAACTTCACTTACGGTTAAGATTCCATCCAGTTTACTTAAATCGTTATAATTATATTTCTTTGACTCTCCATTTATTGATACTGTTGCTGAATATAAGTCTGTAAATGCTGCTAAGTCAACATCTTTTTTTACTAAACCTAAATCAATGTCTTTTGTATTTTCATTATATCTTGTTGGTTCTGTTGTTGCTACCATTGCAAATTCTGGTTTTACATCTATTCCATCCATTGTCTGTAATTTTGCACTTGTTCCATCATATGAATATGTAAGATTTGTAACTGTTCCATCAGTTCCAATGGCTTTGTCTTTAACTATTGTGGCAAATCTTGCATTAAATACATCTCTGTTAACTTCCTGAGCATCTGAATCTTCATTTGTTGCTCCAACATGGGGTTCTACTGCAATATAATTAATTCCATCATATGTAAACTCTATTACATATTGAACATTT
>CAZTBY010000040.1:0-8981 GCA_964612395.1 uncultured Clostridium sp.
TATCATCTTTGAAAAATTCAAACTCTCTTGCATATTTAGTATTACTTGGATTTCTTCTTGTTCTTAATAATAATTTTTGATAAACATTTCTATAAATTCTTAAATCATCATTTTCTTGTATCAACTTTTGCTGTACTTTAAAATGACCTATTTCTTTACATGTCTTACCATTTTCATAAATATTACTACAATAAATTTCATCAGATCTATTGTCTGGAACAAAGAACTTACCACAATTCCTACATTTTTTTATTTCAATATTAAGTTTTGCTATTTCTAAAAGTTCTATAAGCAGTGCTTGTATAATATCAGTACATTCAATAAAATAAGAAGATGATACATTTGCTTTACTAACAATTCTTTGTGTTTCATCTTGCCTCATAGGATAATTAGAATAATCTCTTAATATCTCAAATGCAGATAAATTTATTCTAACCTTATCATTATCAATTTTTTTAAAAGATTTACTACTAACATCACTATTTGTCATAACTTGAAATCTTTGTAGTGGTGTTAAGTCTTTTATTTCTTCAAGATTATTCATATTAAATATATATTCAATATCAAGCATTAAATCTTGTCTAAACAAGCTAAAAACATATTTATGGTCATTAATTAATATATCTAGTGAATTTTCATATTCCTCAGTTGAAACTGGAAAATCAGAATATTTTATATCTGTTAAATTTAAGAAAAAGTTTATGCCATATTTCTTTATAAAAGATTTAAAGCTGTTAGGATTTTCAAAATCCGTATTAAGAAAATCACAAAGTTGCTCTCCAATATTAAATTCATCTTTCTTAATATGAGAAGAATATGTATCTTGGTATTTTTTATATACATGATAAACAATTATCTTCTTTTTATTGTTTTCGTCAAAATAAAACTTATTGCTATTAGTATCTAACATATTAAATAAGTTATCCATAATCATTACTCCTGACTACATTTAAAAAATAAATGTTATTTTATTATAAATATTTTATCATAAACTATTGACGATATCAAACTTTCACGATAAACTTATGTTAGTAAAAAGTAATACAAATAACACAAAATAACAAAGCGATAATTGTATTCAAAAATTGCAAGTAAAAAATGAAACCAAGAGAGAAGGGAGAAAATGGAGGCAAATGAAGTTAAACAAGAAATAATCAGATTATATTATGAGGAACACAAGAGACCATCGGAGATAGCACCTATTATTGAAAAGACACCTCAATATGTATCTAAAATTGTAACTAAAGATAAAAGATATAAAAATGAGAAAAAATATAAAAAGAAACAATCTTTAGAAAAGAAAAAGGCTTATAACAGAGAATATTATAAGACTTATGTTAGAAATAGCAAAGAAAAAGAAGGTAAAGAAGAATATTATAAATTGCTTGCAACAATAAATAGAGATAATGAAATATTATCAACAAAAACAGAAATATCTGATATTGATTTTGCTAAATGGAATAGGTCAATATTTGGGTATGCAAAAAATACAAGCAATTTAGTTTTAACAAAGGGAATTAAAGTAACCAGCGATGTACCAAGAGTCGTTAAGAATATAGTACACGCAAGTAGCATAAGAAGTTTAAAAGTTTATTCAAACTAGATTACAACTATTTTAGTATAAAATAGTAAAATGTGGAAAAAATAAGACAAGGAGGTAATAGATATGGCTGAAGTAAAACAGGATGTTAAAAAGAAAAAATATAAGAAGAAAAATGAATTTAAGTTTAATATTATATTTAATAATAATGGAGAAACACTTGAAAACATTATAAAAAGAGCATTTGAAAATTATTGCTTAAAAAGAAGTTAATAAATTCCTAAAAAAAGTATAATAAATAAATAGCAATAAATGAGATAATATGGTATAATTCTGGTTAGAAGAGTATCAATATTATCTCATTATTTTTAGCAGGAAGGAGGAAAAATGAGCTTTAACATAATGAATAATATTGATTACAAAGTAGGCATATATATAAGACTTTCAAAAGAAGATGAAGAAAAGGAAAAATATTCAGAGAGCGAGAGTGTACAAAACCAAAGAACTCTACTTATGGAATTTATTAAGGAAAATAAACTTAATTTTGTACAGGAATATGTAGATGATGGCGTAAGTGGTACAAGTTTTGATAGACCTGCATTTAATAAAATGATAGAAGACATTGAAGCACGGCAAAATAAATATGGTTATAACAAAAGACTTATCAAGACTTGGAAGAAACTATGTGCAATCTGGATATTATACAGAAACTTATTTTCCAGAGCATAATGTAAGATATATTGCTATTTTAGACAATATAGATACAGCATTAGATTCTGCCAATAATGATATAGCACCTTTCAAATCTATATTAAATGAAATGTATGCAAAAGACACATCTAAAAAGATAAATAGTGTTCTACAATCAAAAAGAAAACAGGGAGAATATCTTGGAACACCACCTTATGGATATAAAAAAGATCCAGAAGATAAATATCATTTGATTGTCGATAGTGAAGCAACAGAAGTTGTTAGAACAATTTTTAAAATGTTTCTTGAAGGATATGGGACAATGCAAATTGCAGATTATTTATCTGAACAAAAAATTCCAATTCCATCAGATTACAATAATAGAAAAAGAGGAGCAAAATCAATTTCTTATGGCTTATGGCCACAATCAACAGTAAGGTTTATTCTCTCAAATGAAGTTTATACAGGAACGGTGGTGCAAGGCAAAAGAAAGAAGATTAGTTTTAAATCTAAAAAATTTGTTGATGTGCCAGAAGAAGATTGGATAAGAGTTCCAAATATGCATGAAGCTATTATTTCTAAAGAGGATTTTATGCGAGCTAAAAAAATCTTAGATACCACAAAAGGTTCAAGAATTACGGAAAATGATTATTTATTTAAGGGATTGTTAAAATGTTTTGATTGTAAGGGATATATAGGAATAAGAAATCCAGATAAGAACGGAAATATTTATGGTAGATGTCAGCATTATGCAAGATATTCAAAATTTGATGTATGTTCTCCACATAATTTTAATTATCAAGTTTTTGAAGAAAGTATGATAGTAGTTTTAAGAGAAATATGCAAAGAGTATTCAAACAAGAAAAAGCTTGAAGAAATTGCACAAAAATCTAAATCAAAAGAGGATAAAGAATCAGATTTAAAAAATAAAATTAAAACTTATCAAACTAAAATTGAGAAAGAAACAAGAAAACTTGAATTATTATATGAAGATAGGCTTGCAGAAATTATTACAATAGATAGCTATATTGAAAGAGCGAATATCATTAAAAAAGATGTAGAGGACTACAATAAAAGAATAAATGAGTTAGAGCAAGAACTAAATGGAGAAAATCAAGAGGCAAACAAACACAAGAAACTAGACAATTTGGTAGATGAATTTTTGAATATGGAAAAACCAAACAAAGAAATAATAAGAGAATTTATAGAAAGAATTGAAATTCATAGTGACAAACAAGTGGATATATATTTTAACTTTAAGCCACTACAAGAATTAAATGATAATTTAGAAAAATTTATATGTGCTAAAAAAGAATATGAGAGAAAAGCTGTATAACAGAAGTTGTGACATAAAAGAGAGAATAAAAAATGGTCACAACAACAATACACACATGCTGCCATGTGGGCAATAATAGCATTTACAAAACTAGGCTTTGGAGATAAAGGACTAGAATATTATAGAATGATAAACCCCATAGAACATTCAAGAACAAAAGAAACAGCCCTAAAATATAAAGCAGAACCATTTGTTATACCAGCAGACATATATGGAGCAGGAAATTTAGCAGGAAGGGGTGGATGGACATGGTATACAGGTTCAAGTAGCTGGTTTTATAAAGCAGGAATAGAAAATATTTTAGGGTTAAATATCAAAAACAAAGTTTTAAAAATTAATCCATGTATTCCAAAAGACTGGAAAGAGTATAGTATAAGATACAGATACAAAAACAGCATTTATAATATAAAAGTAAAAAACTATAATGGAAAAAATACAGGAGTAGAAAACTTTTACCTAAATGGAAGAAAAGTTCCAGAAAAAGAAATCATCTTAAATGGAGAAGGCGGAATATATGAGGTAGAAATAGAAATGTAAAAACAAAGGAGTTTCAAAAATGAAGCTCCTTTGTTTACTAAACAAAAGGTTATTACAAATATTGGTTAAAATTATCAATATTTTTTTGAAGTCTAACAAAATCGAAAAATATCAAAAAAAGTTATAAAACATATTGCATTTTAAATGAATATAATATAGAATATTAAAAGAAAATTAAAATAGAAAAAAAGAGGAAACTGTTAAAATGATAGAGATTATAAGAAAAAATAGAAATTTATTTCTAGTAATAATAGATATTTTAATCATAATAGCTGGATACACAGTATCAATGATATTCTTGGATTTAGAGGTTTATTATGTTTCATTCATAAAGCAAATTGGCTTATGCGTTATAGTATATGAAATTTTCTTAAATGTATTTCACATGTATCAAAATATGCTTCATTATGAGGTTGGTAAAGACTATGTTAAATACATAATTAGTGCAATTTTATCAGTAGGAACAATTACAGCTATAGCAAAAATTTTAGGCTTGGAGTATTTAACAATAAAAATGAACTTGCTATCTGGAATTTTAATAGCAGGTGTATTTGTTATGTATAGATTAGCAGGAAGATCAATACTTAGCAGAAGAGTAAATGCAAAATATAACAATATTGAAAAAACAAAAGTAAAAGCCAGAAACCTATTAATAATAGGTGCAGGAATGGGTGCAAGGGAAATAATAATCACAATAAAAAATTCAATGAGAGATAGGTACAATATAGTAGGAATAATAGATGATAACAAGAATAAATTAAACCACTATATTTTAGGCGTAAAAGTTATAGGAACTAGATATGAAATACCAAGATTTACTAAAGAATATGATATAGATGAGATATTTTTTGCAATTAACAAGATTGAGACAGTATCAAGAAGAAAAATCCTTGAAATATGCCAAGAAACAGGAGTAAAAACGAGAGTACTACCAACAACAGAAGAAGTTATAGATAGACAAGGAGCAATGAACAGCTTAAGAAATGTTCAAATAGAAGACTTACTTGGTAGAGACACCATAGAACTAGATAATAGAAATATTAAAAATTTAATAAAAGATAAAACAGTATTAGTTACTGGTGGTGGAGGTTCAATAGGTTCAGAACTTTGTAGACAAATTATAAAATACAAACCTCAAAACCTAGTAATACTTGATATTTACGAAAACACTTTGTATGATATAGAAAGAGAACTCGAAGCAGATTATCCAACAGCCAATGTAAAAGCAATCATAGGTAGTGTAAGAGATAAAGAAAGACTAGAAGAAGTATTTAGCAAGTACAAACCAAATGTTGTATTCCATGCAGCAGCGCATAAACATGTTCCGCTAATGGAAACAAGCCCATTAGAAGCAATACACAATAATGTGTTTGGAACATATAATGTAGTTAATTGTGCAGATAAATATGGAGTAGAAAAATTTGTTTTAATCTCAACAGATAAGGCAGTAAACCCAACAAACATAATGGGAGCATCAAAAAGAGTTTGTGAAATGATAGTACAAACCAAAAACAAAACAAGTAAAACAGACTTTGTTGCAGTAAGATTTGGAAATGTACTTGGAAGCAATGGTTCTGTAATACCACTTATGAAAAAACAAATAGAAAAAGGTGGACCAGTAACAGTAACACACAAAGAAATAACAAGATATTTTATGACAATACCAGAAGCAGTACAGTTAATATTACAAGCAGTAACATATGCAAAAGGTGGAGAAATATTTGTACTAGACATGGGAGAACCAGTAAAAATATATGACCTAGCAGTAAGCTTAATACGTTTAATGGGATATGAACCAAATGTAGATATACCAATAGTAATAACAGGATTAAGGCCAGGTGAAAAACTATATGAAGAGCTACTTATGGCAGAAGAAGGATTGGTCTCAACAAAACATGATAAGATATTTATAACACAACCAATGCATTTAGAAGAAGATGAATTAAACGAAAAACTAGATGAATTAGAAAGTATAAAATATAATGAAGATTACTCAATTGAAAAAGTAAAAGAAGTTATGGCAAATGTAGTACCAACGTACCATGAACCAGAAGAATAGAAAGGAAGATGTAAAATGAAAGTATTATTTTCACCACCAGATATTGGAGAAAAAGAAATTGAAGAAGTTATAGATGCTTTAAGATCAGGTTGGATAACAACAGGACCAAAAACAAAAAAATTCGAAGAAAAAATCACAGTATATTGCAATACAGATAAAACAGTATGCCTAAACTCAGCAACAGCAGCACTAGAAATGAGTTTAAGAGTACTAGGTATAGGCGAGAGAGATGAAGTTATTACATCAGCATATACTTATACAGCATCATGTAGTGCAATTTGCCATGTTGGTGCAACACCTGTTTTAGTAGACATACAAAAAGATAATTTAGAGATGGACTATGACGAATTAGAAAAAGCAATTACAGAAAAAACAAAAGCAATTATTCCAGTTGATGTTGCAGGAATATTGTGTGATTATGATAGAATACAAGAAGTAGTAGAGAAGAAAAAACAACTATTTAAACCAAGTAATGATATACAAAAAGCAATTGGCAGAGTAGCTATAGTTGCAGATTCTGCACATGGCTTTGGTGCAACAAGAAACAATAAAAAATCTGGCGAATATGCGGATTTTACATGCTTCTCTTTCCATGCTGTAAAAAACTTAACAACAGCTGAAGGTGGAGCAGTAACTTGGAAAAAACATGAGGGAATAGATAGTGATGAATTATATAAAAAGTTCCAATTATTATCACTACATGGGCAAACAAAAGATGCCTTACATAAAAATGAATTAGGCTCATGGGAATATGATATAGTTGAACCAGCATACAAATGTAATATGACAGACATAATGGCTAGTATAGGACTTGCACAACTAGAAAGATATGATGGAATGTTAAAAAGAAGACACAACATAATAAGAACATATGAAGAAAAACTAAAAGGACATAATGTTCTAACATTAAATCATGAAGACTTAAACAATACATCTTCATCAGGACATCTATTTATAACAAGAGCAAATGGAATAGAAGAACAAACAAGAAATGAAATTATAAAAAAGATGGCTCAAAGAGATATAGCTACAAATGTACATTATAAGCCATTACCAATGCTTACAGCATATAAAAAATTGGGGTTTGATATAAAGAATTATCCAAACAGTTATAATTTCTATAAAGGAGAAATAACTTTACCTTTATATACATTACTGACAGACGAACAAGTTGAATATGTTATAAACAATTTTGTAGACATATTAGGAGAATATAATATATGATTTTGAAAGAATTCAAAGAGCTTCCAAAAGAAATGCAAAACGATTCTGTTTTAAAGTATTACAATATTTTAAAACAGAAAAAAATAATGCTATTATTAAAGAGATTTTTAGATTTTATAGGTTCATTGATATTACTAATACTCTTATCACCAATTTTAATAATACTTGCAATTTTGATTAAAATTGATTCAAAAGGACCAGTATTTTATAGGCAGGAGAGAGTAACAACAAACGGAAAAACATTTAAAATCTTTAAATTTAGAACAATGATACAAGATGCAGATAAAAGAGGAGCATTAATTACAGGAAAGCAAGATAGTAGAATAACAAAAATTGGTAATAAAATTAGAAAATGCAGATTAGATGAGTTGCCACAATTAATAAACATTTTAAAAGGTGAAATGTCTTTTGTGGGCACAAGACCTGAAGTGAAAAAATATGTAGATATGTATACAGATGAAATGAAAGCAACTTTACTAATGCCAGCAGGAGTAACATCAATGGCAAGTATAAAATTCAAAGACGAAGATGAAATAATTTCGAAACAAACAAAAAGCGGCAAGACCGTTGATGAAGCTTATGTAAATGATATATTACCAGAAAAAATGAAATGGAATTTAGAATATATTAAAAAATTTAGTATATTTGAAGACCTTAAAATATGCATAGAAACAGTAATAAAGGTGGGAAAATAAAAAATGGATGAAGAACTAATTTCTATCATTACACCAACTTACAACTGTGGAAAGTTTATAGGAGAAACAATTGAAACGGTTTTAAACCAAACATATAAAAATTGGGAAATGATAATTGTTGATGATGCATCTAAAGATAACACAGAAGAAGTTGTAAGTACATATAAAGATCCAAGAATTAGATATATTAGACTAACAGAAAACTCTGGAGCTGCAATAGCTAGAACTAGAGCAATGCAAGAAGCAAAAGGAAAATATATGGCATTCCTAGATAGTGATGATTTGTGGAAAAGTAATAAACTAGAAGCTCAAATAAAATTCATGAAAGAAAACAATTATAATTTTGTATGTTCTTCATATGAACAAATTGATGAACAAGGAAACAAAAATGGAAAAATTATAAAATGCAAAAAAAAGGTTGATTACAATGGAGTACTTCTAAGCTGCCCTGTAGGAAATTCAACTGTAATGTATAATGTTCAAAAGCTTGGAAAGTTTGAAGTACCAAATATTAGAAAAAGAAACGATGATGCCTTATGGCTTAGGATGTTAAAAAAAGAACAATACATATATGGACAAGACGAAGTTCTAATGGAATACAGAATTAGACAGAACTCTATATCAAGCAATAAATTAGATTTAGTGAAATATCACTGGTATTTATATAGAGAAATAGAACACTTATCTGTATTTAGATCAGCATTCCATATTGTAGTATGGGGAATAATTAAAATATTTAGAATTAAATAAAGTTGAGGTAAAGAATGAATGTACAAGTTTTAGTTGCAACGATGAAGCAAAAAAATATAGAAAGTTTACTAGAAAAAATGAATGTTTCTTCAAACACAATTGTTGCAAACCAAACAGATTATTTTTCACATGAACAAATTCAATATAAGG
>CAZTBY010000041.1:0-8920 GCA_964612395.1 uncultured Clostridium sp.
TAATTCATGATTGTAGTTTCTTAATCTTACTCTACAAAATACATTTTGTCAAGTAATTTGACAAAAATTTACTTAAATTCTTTTTTATTTATAACACCATTTTTACCTATTAATTTTTTTATTGTAATATTGTCTTTCTCTATTTGTTCAAATGCTTTCATTGGCATCATTGTAAATAGCAATGCTTCATACAAATGGTTATCTAAAAAGCCTCTTAATTTAATATCTTTTGGAATATTAATTTCCCAATTTTTTATATTTATTCCTGCAAATTTCTTCGAATAAATGTCTATATTTTTTTGAGCATTTACAATTGTTCCATTATTAGGTATTGCAAGCCTATTTAATTTTTCCTCTGTGAAGTCCATGTTTACTATTATATCTGAACTTTTTAAATTGAAGTTTAAATTATTTGAAATCTTTATTAGTATTCCTAATTCTTCAAATAAATAATCTACTTGATTTTTGAATTTTTTGGTATTGCTTGTTATTATATTTAGCCTTTTTACATTTTTTGCAATTTGCATAATGTGTTCTATTGTTATATCATCATTTTGATTTGCAAGTATTGTAACTTCGCCTGCTTGTATGTTTTTGTTCTTTAAACTGAATACTTTTTGAATTACTCTATATACTAAAAACTTTGCAAGCTTTGTTCCATCTAAAATGTTTTCATTGTTACTATATAATGTGTTTTTAAATTCTTCATTATTAAATAATTCTTGTTCTAACACTACATTTCTTATATTGTTCTTATATAAATATTTGCATAGTTTTTCTGTTATATGCTTTACTCTGCGCTTATGGCTTTTAAAATTGATTGGTAAATTTATAATTGTTCTTCCTTGAATTTCTTCAATTTTAAATTTACCAAAAAGCTTATATATTAAGTTTGGTTTATATAGTTTTTTTACATAAACTATCATAAAATTAATCACCTAACAAATTCTATTCCTAAAATTTAATATTATGTTAGATTATTTTTCCTCCACCTATTAAAACATCATCTATATAAAATACTACAGATTGTCCTCTTGTAATTGCTCTTTGTGGTTCTTCAAATTCTACTTTAACTTTTCCATTTTCTTCTGGGTAAAGTGTTGCTCCCCCTTCTTTTGCACCATACCTAATTTTTGCTCTCACACTTATAGGTTTACTTCTATCCATATTTACTGTAAAATTTAAGTCATTAGCATATAGTGTTTTTGTAAATATGTCTTCTTCTTCCCCAACTATTAATCTATTATTTTTAGCATCTAAATCTACTACATATAGTGGTGTTTCATGTGCTATTCCTAAACCTTTTCTTTGCCCAATTGTGTAATGAATTAACCCTTTATGTGTTCCGAAGTACATTGCCTTCTTTATCCATAATTTGACCAGGTTCAGATTTTAGTTTGCCTTTATTTATTAAAAATTTAGCATAATCATCATCTGGTATGAAACATATTTCTTGGCTATCAGGCTTTTTAGCTGTAAATAGCCCATGTTCTTTAGCAATTTTTCTTATTTGTTCTTTGCTTTCAAAATTGCCAAGTGGAAATAGTACATTTTCTATTATTTCTCTTGGAATATTGTATAAAACATAACTTTGATCTTTTTTTCCTGCATTTGATTTTTTTAGCACATATTGATTGTATTTTTCGCTATATTCTGTTTTAGCGTAGTGTCCCATTGCCATATATTTACAGTCTAGCTCTTTTGCCTTTCTGTAGAAGTAGTTGTATTTCATGAATTTATTACATTCTACACAAGGATTTGGTGTGTTTGCTTTTGCATATTCTTCTATGAAATTATTTATTACACATTTTTGAAATTCTTCTTTTAAGTTTAATGTGTAATGTGGAATTCCTAATTTATCACAAACTCTTTTGGCATCTAATATATTATCATCTCCACAGCACTTGCTTTGCCCATTTTCATCTTCTGGACTCCAAAGTTTCATTGTAGCTCCAATTACTTCGTATCCTTGTTCTATTAGCATTATTGCTGCAACACTACTATCTACCCCTCCACTCATTCCTAATAAAACTCTATCCATTTATAAACCTCCAGTTGTCACGGCACATATCTTCTAATCCTTTTTCCGCTTTCCAGCCCAGCTCCTTTTCAGCTTTGCTTGGGTCTGCATAACATTCTGGAATATCCCCTGCTCTTCTTTGTCCTATTTTGTAGTTTACTTTTACGTTGTTTGTTTTCTCAAACGTTTTCACTAATTCTAATACTGAATATCCATTCCCTGTGCCTAAATTATATATTTTAACTCCTGCTTCTTTCCTTATTTTATCTAATGCTTTTAAATGCCCTTTGCTCAAATCCACTACATGTATGTAGTCCCTAATACCTGTTCCATCTCTTGTTGGGTAGTCGTCTCCGAATACGGTTAAAGTTTCATATTCTCCCTTTGCAACTTTCATTATGTATGGCATTACATTATTAGGTATTCCATTTGGAAGTTCACCTATTAGTCCACTTTCATGAGCTCCTATAGGGTTAAAATATCTTAGTATTGCTACACTAAACTCTTTATCTGCAAATGCTACATCTTTTAGTATTTGTTCTATCATAAGTTTTGTACTTCCATATGGATTTGTAGTAGACAGTGGGAAATCTTCTTTTATTGGTAATTTTTGAGGATTTCCATATACTGTTGCTGATGAACTAAATACTATTTTTTTACATCTATATTTTTTCATCAATTTAAGTAATACTAAAGTTCCTGTTAAGTTGTTATGATAATATTCAACTGGTTTTTCAACAGATTCTCCTACTGCCTTTAGTGCTGCAAAATGTACTACTGATTCTATTTCATTTTCTTTAAAAACTTTTTCTAAATTTGCTTCATCTAATAAATCTACTTCATAAAATTTAAAGTCTTTATTAGTTATCTTTTTTATTTTATCTAATACATCTCTTGAACTATTTATAAAATTATCTACAATTATGATTTCTTCTCCACTATTTAATAATTCTACTGCTGTATGGCTACCAATATAGCCTGCTCCACCTGTTATTAATATTTTACTCATATACTTTCCTCCTCTATTTTGCATCATATAAATTATTGCCTTCTTCTATATCTATTTTCAATGGTACTTTTAATTTTATAACATTTTCCATTTCTTGTTTTAAAATGTTTTCAACTTGTTCTTTTTCTTCCTCTATCACTTCAAGAAGTAATTCATCATGTACTTGCAATATTATTTTTGACTTAAGGTTTTGTTTTTGTAATTGTTTATATACATTTATCATAGCAAGTTTCATAATATCTGCTGCAGTTCCTTGTATTGGAGTATTCATTGCTATTCTACTACCAAACTGTCTTACCATGTAATTATTTGATTTTATCTCTGGAACATATCTTCTTCTATGGAATAATGTTTCTACATAACCTTCTGCCTTTGCATTTTCTACTATATCTTCCATAAATTGCTTTATACCTTGATATTTGCTTAAGTATTGTTCTATATATTGTTTTGCTTCCTTTTTTGGTATTTTTAATTGTTCTGATAAACCAAAATCACTTATTCCATATACAATTCCAAAATTTACTGCTTTTGCTCTGGTTCTTTGCTCTTTTGTTACTTCATCCATTGAAATACCAAAAACTTTTGAAGCAACTTGTTTGTGTATATCCTCATCTTTATTAAATGCATCTATCATGTGTTCATCATTTGATATATGTGCTAAAACTCTTAGTTCTATTTGTGAATAGTCTGCATCTATAAATATTTTTTTGTTCTCAGGTATAAATACCTTTCTTAAGTTTTTACCGTTTTCATTTCGTGTTGGTATGTTCTGCAAATTGGGGTCTGTTGAGCTTATTCTTCCTGTTGCAGTAACTGTTTGGTGAAAGTTTGAATGAATTTTGTGCGTTTTTTCGTTTATGAATGGTATTAGCCCTTCTACATATGTTGAGTTTAATTTTCCAGTTTGTCTGTATTCTAGTAATTTTTCTATTATGGGATGAACATTTTTAAGTTTTTCTAAAACTTCTACCCCTGTTGAATATCCTTTTTTGTTTTTCTTACCCATTGGTAATTGCAATTTTTCAAATAAGATTTCCCCTAATTGTTTTGGAGAATTTATATTGAATTCTTCTCCTGCAAGTTCATAAATTTCACTTGTTAATTCGTTTAATTTTGTTTTTAGTTCAATTCCAAATTCTTGCAGTTTTTCTTTATCTACATATATTCCTTGATATTGCATGTCTGCTAGCACTTCAGAAAGTGGCATTTCTATTGTATTAAATAATTCTTCTGTATCTGTTTCTTTCATTTTTTCTTCTAATGTGTAATATAGCTTATTTATTAAATATGCATATATATAATTTCTTTTGCTTGGTTTTTCTTCTTTTGGCATATCAAATAATGTAAGCTGTTTCTCTTGTGGTTCTTCTTCTTTTAATAATGCATCTATATTTACCTTCAAATATTCTTCTGAAAGATATTCTATTGTGTATTTGCTTATATTTGAATTTAATAAATATCCTGCTATTTCTACATCAAACATAAGGTTATGTGGTTCTATGCCTATTTGTTTTAATAGAATATAGTTTCTTTTTTGTTTATAACTTATCTTTAATATCTCTTCATTTTCAAATATTAGTTTTAGTGTTTCTATATTTTTTACAAGATATGATTTATTATCTTTTTTCGAATATATTGTTATTCCTTCTATAATTGTGTTTAATATTCCTTCTCCTGTTTTTTCTTTTTCGATTATATAATAATACATCTTTTTAGTTTCGATTATTTCTTGAAGTAGTTTCTCTATACCAATTTCTAATAATTCTTCACATTCAACTTCTATTGTTTGTGTTTCTTCTGGTTGTTCACTTTTGTCTAATTCAAACCTTTCAAGAAATCTATTAAATTTTAACTTTTTAAATATACTGGTCACTTCATCTTTGTTCCATTCTGTAAGCTTCATTTCGTCTTTTTGTTTTTCTATTGGAGTTTTTATATCAATTGTACCAAGGGTTCTAGATAAAAATGCAAGTTCTTTGTTTTGTTCCAATTTCTCCTTTAGTTTTCCTTTTATCTCATCTATATGCTCATAAATACCTTCTATATTGTTATATTGTTTAATTAGTGTAATTGCCGTTTTCTCGCCTACACCTGGAACACCTGGTATATTATCTGAGCTATCTCCCTCTAAACCTTTTACTTCTATCAAACTCTTAGGTGGAAGTTCATATTTTTCCATTACTTTTTGAACTGTGTAGTCTTCTGTTTCAGTTTTTCCTTGAACTGTATGGGGTATTCTTACTTTAATATGGTCATCTATTAATTGAAAGCTATCTCTATCTCCTGTAAGTATCGTTACTTCTAACCCTTGCTTTTGTCCCCATTTTGCAAGAGTTCCTATTACATCATCTGCTTCATAGCCTTCTTTTTCAATAACTTTTATGTTCATCGCTTTTAGTATTTCTTTTAGTATTGGCATTTGTGAAGCAAGCTCATTTGGCATTCCTTTTCTATTGGCTTTATATCCATCATATAGTTTATGCCTATGTGTTGGTGCTTTTAAATCAAATGTTACAACCATGTATTCTGGTTTTATATCTTCAATTATTTTAAACATTATAGTTAGAAATCCATATATTGCATTTGTATATGTTCCATCCTCTGTCATCATAAACTTTGATGACATTATTCCATAAAAAGCTCTGTTTAATATGCTATTTCCATCTATTAATACTAAGTTTTCCAAAATTTTCCCTACTTTCAATTATATTTTATAATTTACTTATTTATTCTATCATAATAACAAATAAATTTCCATAAAAATACAGATATTTCCAAATAAAATACCTTCATTATTAACCTATCTTTTCATTATTTTTTAATAAAGTTATATTCTCATTTTCTAGTATTCTATCATTAAAAACTTTTTAAAGTATATCATAAAATTTATTTCTATAAATTCCACTTAAAAAGATTGAAAGAAAGAGATTGTGTAATCACACAATCTCTTGAGAACCTTTTCAACTTACAATTTCTTCAATTTCTTTGGCAATAGCTTCCACTTTTGCTTCATTTTCTGGAGTTTTTTCATCTTCCATAATAGATAAAGCATATCCATAAAGCTACATTAATTCAACAGCTTTATCCAAATAATCTACATGCATTCCTTTAGTAGGAACTCTTTCGGCAAATTTTGCCAAATTTTCATTAATGCTTGATATACTACACATTGGCTCTCCTTTCTGTACGTATACAAGAATGCCTCATATACTACTATTATAAGTAATGAAATGAAAAAATGTCCCAACCAAGAAATAATCTTACTATAAAAATCACTTTTATTTTATATGTTATATATGATTGGTTTCTTAAATCTGTTAATTCTTCAAATTTTTCTATTAACTCTGGGAAATATTGATTTATTATTGTTATTATAAAAAATGGCAAAAACATATCTGTTTCTTGTCATTTCCTATACCAATTATTTTACTATATTATTTTATGTTTTTTTCCTCTTAGTCTTTTGCTCTACTTTCCACCGAAAATATTAAATATTTTATTTAATATTTTTCTAAACCAAGAGCTTTTCTTCACTTCAATTAGTTGTTTATTGCTAATTTGTGTTTCTATTTTATCACTTTTCATCTTGAAAAGATTGTCGGGATTGTATTTTTCCTGCAATTCTTTTTCTTGTTTTAACTTATCTTCTTGTTCTGTTTTTAATAGTTCTTCTCTTTCATCACCACTTAAAATATAGTCTCTATATATAAGTGCCAATATAGCTTGTGTATTCTCTTGAAGGTGATTCTTCCAATCAACATCATAAAAATTAATATTAGGCTTATAATTATCCTCCGAATTATCAAATAAAAAATTAATAAAATTCTGTGGTATCTTTTTCACTATCTCTTTATCTGTATGGTTTAAAATTTCTATAACCTCTGAAATTCCTCTTTTGTTAAATTCCTCCATTTTATTTTCTCCTTTTATTATTCTCTTTCATCTTGTTTATCTTCTTGTTTGACATCTTTATGACCTAACCTATTTTTAATAGATAAAAACACTTTAGCTATTTTTCCTTTAGCATTATCATAAAACTCTCTAAATGATGATTTTTTAACAATAGGCATTTGTCCACCTTCTATCTTGTGCTCTGGCTCCTTTAAATCTTTTTGTGCAGATATAGTATACATTTCTTTTTTTAATGTACTTAGTTGACTTTTTACATCTACAGGCAATGGTTGTCCAATAAAATTTGATATTTTACTTTGTAATACTCTTAAATCTTCCAAATTTTCCATTGAATTCATTTCTTTTTTTAATGTTTCAAAATCTACTGTTGGAAACTCAAATTTTTCTTCGTCTTCTGGAGTTATAAAAGTTGAATTATCTCTTTGGTTTTCTACAAGCTCTGATAAAGCCGTTTCATAATTATCAACTAAAAATTTGTCAACTTCAAATCCATCTGATGTTTTAACCATTCCCAAATTGGCAGCTTGTTTGTTTTGTAGTCCATTTATTAATGTATTTAAATTTGCATATTCATCACCGATACTTTTAGGTGCTTCATTTAAATTGGGATATTTTTGATAAATAACTCCCATTCTTTTTATATATTCTTCTATTTTTTGATTTACATCCATATTATTTTTCTCCTTCCAATTTTGACATTTTTTTAATATTTCTTGCTAATATTCATTACTAATATTCATGTATAATTTTATTATACAACTTTTGTAAATTATTGTCAAGTCATTTTTATATATTGAATTAAAGTATTATAATGCTTCTATATTCTTTCCTTTTCCCATGTAAATTTGTTCTCTTTTCGCTCCAACAAATTACTAGTTATCTTTAATTTTTTTCTAATTTTTTTGAATAATAATACATATCTATGCAGTGTAAATTTCCATCCCATATTTCTTCATCATAATTATCAATAAAAAATTTTTTTATCGTTTTCTCATATTTATCAAACCCTTGTTTTACATAGAATGGAATATTATTTTCTGTTGTTCCAACTAGCATTTTTTTGTACCTTGTCTTATAATTATCTGCTAAATATTTTAACATCTTTTTAGCATAACCTTTGCCCCTATATTTTTCTTTTGTCGCAATATTTTTCAATTCACATATATCATCATCTACTTTAGTTACAACGGCAACACAAGCAACTTCATCTTTATAAGTTAAAACAAACAAATCTCCATCTTTTAGATATTTATTTATCATATCTTCACTTGGATCTGCCTCAAGCAATAAATTCATATATTGCTCCTTGTTTTCTCTTTCTTTTCTTATAACAACACTTCGCTCAACAGGTAGAAATTCAAAATTCTCTGGCAATTTTAGTTCTGCTTTATTGTGGTCATCATTTGAAACCGGTGCAGAAAATATACATCCACAATATTTTTGCATATATAAACCTAACTCTCTTGCTTTTGCTTGTCCTTCTCTAAAGCCTATTCTAAAGTCTATATAAAGAAATTTCATGTTATATTCTTCAGCTAATTCTTCGCATATCTTTTTTAATTCTTCGTGTTTTTGATATGGACTTACAAACAATGTACTTGTAAATGCATCATACCCATTTTGTTTTGCAAATTGAACCGTTTTTTCTAGCCTTACCCTGTAACAATAGTTTACACATCTATTTTCTAAATCATTTATCACATTTTTGCAAAATTCTCTTAGTCCATATTCTTCTTCGAATATGGTTTCTACATTTATACTTTTTGTATATTTTTTTAAACACTCTCTCCTAGTTTCATATTCCTTATATGGGTGGATGTTAGGATTATACCAATATACTGTTGGTTCTATGCCTTCTTCCCTTAGTCTATCTATGCAGTACACACTACATGGTGCACAGCAAGCATGCATTAATAATTTCATTTTTGTCCCTCTTTTTTTCCATTCTCTTTGTATGCCCAAAACTTATTCAAAATAAA
>CAZTBY010000042.1:0-8726 GCA_964612395.1 uncultured Clostridium sp.
TATCTATATTTTTTACTAAGAAATTACTTTCTGGTGATTTAAAACTACAATTTGGACAATATGCTTTTCCTATATGGTGATATCTTGCATATTCATATTTTAGCTTTGTATCGCATATTGGGCAGGTTTTTATATCTTTTATTATATTTTTTGTTTCTTTAACATCAGTATCTAGCTTGTCTATTCCATAGTATATTTTATTGTTATCTTTTCCAAGGCCACAAGATACTAAATCATCAGCATTCAAAACTAATGTTGTTTCTTTTGGAAGGCTGCTGTTTATGATATCTACTATATAATCCGTATTTGCATTTCTTTTTATTGAATCTCTAAAAAGATTTGTACAAACTAAATAGTCTGGCTTTATATACTTATATATTAACTTTGAGCTTCTTTCATCAACTTCAAAAACTGCTATTTCTTCTGTTATCTTATTCTTAAGTGATGCTTTTGTAAGTAAGCTACATGCAATTCCAGAATTCAAGTTTGAACCTAATCTGTTATTTAATACACTAAAACCATTTTCTATTAGAATATCATTTATCATATTACATACTGTTGTTTTTCCATTTGTTCCTGTCACTGCAATGATTTTTTTTGGTTTATCTATTTGCTCTAAAAAGTCTGGGCATATCTTTATTGCTATTTTGCCTGGCATGTATGAAGCGTTCCTTCTTAATAGTTTTAGAGCATGTACAGCAAGTTTTGAAACATAAAGTGCTGTGTAAAACCTAAATTTACTCATATATATGTCCTTTCTATACATTAAATTTGAATAATACTATATCTCCATCTTGCATAATATATTCTTTTCCTTCTGAACGAACTAAGCCCTTTTCCCTTGCTGCTACCATTGAACCTTCTCTTATTAAGTCATCGAAAGACACTATTTCTGCTTTTATAAATCCTCTTTGCATGTCTGAGTGGATTTTTCCTGCAGCTTCTGGTGCTTTTGTTCCTTTTTTTATTGTCCAAGCTCTTACCTCTGGTTCTCCTGCTGTTAAGAATGACATTAGTCCGAAGTAAATCATAACTTTCCCTTATTACTGTATCTAAGCCTGATTCTTTTAAGCCAAGTGCTTCTAGCATTTCTTGTTTATCTGTATCATCCAAACTTGATAATTCTTCTTCTATTTTTGCACAAAGTGGAATACATTTTGTATTTTCCTCTTTTGCAATTTCTTTTACTTTATTAACATTTACATCATTTTCTACATCTGCTAATTGGTCTTCTTCAACATTTGCTATGTAGATTATTGGTTTTGATGTTAGTAAAAATAAGTCTTTTACTGTATCTTTTTCTTCATCTGTAAGTTCTACCTGCCTTGCTGGCTTTCCGTTATCTAATAGTTCTTTTATCTTTTTCAAAGCATTTATTTCAGTTTGATATTTTTTATCAGCTTTTAGCATTTTTATTGCTTTATCCATTCTCTTATCAACTGTTTCCATATCTGCAAAGATAAGTTCTAGATTAATTGTTTCTATATCTCTTTTAGGATTAATATTTCCATCAACATGAACTATGTTTTCATCTTCAAAACATCTTACAACTTCGGCAATTGCATCAACTTCTCTTATATGTGATAGGAATTTGTTGCCAAGCCCCTCACCTTTACTTGCACCTTTAACTAACCCTGCAATATCAACAAATTCAATAACTGCATGTGTTGTTTTTTGTGGGTGGTACATTTCTGTTAATTTATCTAATCTCTCATCTGGAACTGCTACCATTCCAACATTTGGCTCTATTGTACAGAATGGATAATTTGCACACTCTGCTCCAGCTTTTGTTATACTATTAAACATTGTACTTTTCCCAACATTTGGTAATCCAACTATTCCTATTTTCATAACTATAAGTCTCCTCTTTTTTTCTTTTTTACTTGGTATATTATATACTATTTTTTGGATTTATTCAATAAAAAGCGAATAAAAAAGGATAAAAGTAGGCTATAAACCTTACTTTTATCTTTTATCCAAACAAGCTTATCTGGTTACTTTGGCTCATGCCATCTAAACAGCCAAATTTGCTTAGCATTTCTGTTGTTGATTTTCCTATTTTTGCTCTTAGTTGTAAGTCATCTATACACATAAATTTTCCTTCTTTTGCTGCTTGATATATGTTTTCTGCAGCTATTCCTCCAAGACCTGCTATACTAGATAGTGGTGGTCTAATTTTACCATCCTCTATTTGGAATTTATTACTGTGTGATTTGTATAGGTCTATTGGCAAGAAGTCGAAGCCTCTTTCATAGAATTCTAGTACTATCTCTAGTATTGTGTACATTCCTTTATCTTTTTGTGTTGCATTGTTTCCTTGCATTTCTATTTCTTTCATTTTTGCTTTTACTTTTTCTTTTCCATGTATCATGAATTCACTATCAAATTCATCTGCTCTTATTGAGAAATATGCTGCATAATAAGCAAGTGGAATATGCACTTTAAACCATGCTATTCTAAAAGCCATTGTTACATAGGCTACTGCGTGTGCTTTGGGGAACATATATTTTATTTTTTTACATGAATCTATATACCATTCTGGCACTCCATGTTCTCTCATTTCTTCTTTATATTCTTCCCACTTTGGTTCTGTTCCTTTTGCTACTTTTCCTTTACGAACTGCTTCCATTATCTTAAATGAATGGTTTGGATCTAGTCCCATCTTTATTAAATATGTCATGATGTCATCTCTTGTACATATTGCATCACTTAATGTTGCTGTTCCTTCTTTTATTAATGTTTGTGCATTGTTTAGCCATACATCTGTACCATGTGATACTCCTGATATTCTTATTAATTCCTCAAATGTTGTTGGTTTTGTATCAACAAGCATGTCTCGTACAAATTTTGTTCCAAATTCTGGTACACCAAATGAACCAACTTGTGAATTTATTTGTTCTGGAGTTACCCCCAGTGCCTTTGTTGAGCTAAATAAAGACATTGTTTCTTTATCATCTAGTGGTATTGTTTTGGGGTCTACTCCTGTTAAATCTTGTAACATTCTTATTACTGTTGGGTCATCATGACCTAGCATATCTAGTTTTAGTAAGTTTTTATCTATTGAGTGATAATCAAAATGTGTTGTAATTATATCTGAATTTGGATCATCTGCTGGGTGCTGTACTGGGCAGAATTCGTATATTTCTCTACCATGTGGAACAACTATTATTCCTCCTGGGTGCTGACCTGTTGTTCTTTTTACTCCAACACAGCCATCTACAAGTCTTGATATTTCTGCATTTGTTATTGGTATGTTTCTTTCTTCATAATATTTTTTTACATATCCATAAGCTGTTTTTTCTGCCATTGTTCCTACTGTTCCAGCTTTGAATGTTTTTCCTTTTCCAAATATAACTTCTGCATATCTATGTATTTTTCCTTGATATTCTCCAGAAAAGTTTAAGTCTATATCTGGCTCTTTATCTCCATTGAATCCCAAAAATGTTTCAAATGGTATATCCATTCCATCCTTGCAAAGTTTTTCTCCACATTTTGGACAAAGTTTATCTGGTAAGTCTACTCCGTTTTTTATTCCATAATCAGTAAAATCTGAATATTTGCATTTTGGGCATCTATAGTGTGGTGGAAGTGAGTTTACCTCTGTTATTCCAAGCATATTGGCTACAAATGATGAACCAACTGAACCTCTTGAGCCAACTAAGTATCCATCTTCATTTGATTTTAAAACTAGTCTTTGTGCAATTATATATAATGTTGAAAAACCATTTTTAATAATTGAGTCTAGCTCTCTTTTTAGCCTTGCTTGCACTATTTCTGGAAGTGGGTCTCCATATAGCTCTTTTGCCTTGTTTTCGCAAGTTTCTTTTATTTCTTCTTCTGCCCCTGGTATTACTGGTGGGCATTTTTCTTTTGAAATTGGACATACATTTTCGCAAAATTCTGCTATTTTATTTGTATTTGTAACAACTACTTCGTAAGCCTTTTCTGGTCCAAGGTATTCAAATTCTTTTAACATTTCTTCTGTTGTTCTAAAGTACAATGGTGCTTGGTTATCACAATCTGAGAATCCTTGTCCTGCCATTAATATTCTTCTATATACCTCATCTTGTGGGTCCATAAAGTGAACATCACATGTTGCTACTACTAGTTTTCCAAATTTTTCTCCAAGTTTTACTATTTTTCTATTTATGTTTTTAAGTGCTTCTTCATCTGGAACCGTTCCATCTCTTATAAGGAAGTTATCATTTCCAAGTGGTTGAATTTCTAGGTAGTCGTAATACTTAGCGATTTTTTCTATTTTTTCTTCTGGTTTGTTATGTAGAATTGCCCTATATAACTCACCTTGTTCACACGCACTTCCTAATATTAGCCCTTCTCTATATTTTTCAAATACACTTTGAAGTACTCTTGGTCTTTTGTGAAAGTACTGTATGTGTGATACTGATATTAATTCATATAAGTTTCTTAGTCCTTTTTGTGTTTGTGTAAGTATTATTGCATGGTATGGTTTAACCTTTTTCCAGCCATCTTCTCCTTCTGGTATTTCATCATCTGGAACAAAATACGCTTCAACACCATATATAACTTTTATATCTAGGCCTAAATCATCAACTGCATGTTTTGCTTCCGGAAAAGCTTGTACAACACCATGATCTGTAATTGCAACTGATTTCATTCCCCATGATGCAGCTCGTTTTATTAGTTCTTTTGCTGGTGTAATAGCATCCATTTGGCTCATCTGAGTGTGCATGTGTAATTCTACACGCTTTGTCATGCTATTATCTTGTCTTGTAATTTCTGCTTGTGGTGGCAATTCTATTACTACATTTGCGATAACTCCAAGCTCTTTTGCAAAATTATCATATGATGCATTTCCTTGTAGTTTTACTCTTATTTTTGGTTTGATTCTTGCCATAACTTTTTGAACTTTTTCTGGTTCAATGAATGATTTACATGTTATTGTGCTTGTTCCATCATACACATCAAACATTACTAAAGTTTTACCATTTTTTAATTCTCTTGAATCTGTTCTTATTACTTTTCCTTGCAAAGCAACTTTCCCGTAATCTACAGTTAGGTCTTTTATTTTTACAATTTGCTCTTTGATATTTGCACTTCTTCCAAGTATTAAAGGTGTTTCTTCTGCTGGTTCTTCATCTTCTATTTTCTCGTTTGCCATTTCCTTTTGCTCTTGTTTTAACTCTTTTGTAACCTTTTTATTTTCTTCCGCAATAAAGTTTAAGTTATTTACAATATTTTTGCAAACATTTTCCTGTAGTTCTTCTAAGCGGTGACGTTGCTCATCTATTTCTTCTGCTGAAATATTTTCATTGTATATAACTCTATACTTTTTACCATATACATTCATAAACAGTTTCTCTAAAACGCTATCTACTGAATATGCGTGTAAAAACTCTGAGTTTTTGCTTTTCATATTGATTTCTACACTATTTCCATCTAATGTAATTGTACTTCCTTTTAAAATTGCTTTCGTGATTGGAAATTTTGAAGCTACATATTTTATAATGTCATTCCAGTCATTTTCAAGTGTATGAATTAGCTCTAATTTTTCTGGGTATTTTACATCTATTATTATTGTCTGAATATTAAATCTTGTTGATAAATAAGTTTCAAAATCAGCTAAATCTTGAACTTTTAGCTGATTTTGACTTAATATTTCTACCTCTAACTTGTTGCTTTTTTTATATAAATTTATTTTTTGAATTTGTGCTTCTTGAATATTGCTTTCCATTTTAAAATCTTGAAATACGTCTTTTATAACTTTTTGCATTTTTTCATGCTCCCTTTTTTCTCTCTTACCCTGGGTGTATTATATCATATTTTTATGAAAATGTAACATGAAAATAAAAAATTTTGTTAAAAAACAGAATAGCTTTTAACTATCCTGTTTAATATTAATTGTTATTTATTGATTGTTCTGCATATTTGTTATTTACAACCTTTTCATAGTCTGCTCTTTTTTCTAATTCTCCAGCTTCCTCTATTACGTCTTGTAATTTATTGAAAGCTCCTTCTGTAAGCACTGGTGTTTGATTCCATGCATCTATATTTTTATACCTTTGTATTGAATTTTCTAACATTTTTACATCTGTACTTGGGAAAAAATCTTTTATTAGTTCTGCAATTTCTTTTGCTGAGTGTTCTTGTGTCCATTTTTGTCCTTTATATATCGCATCTGTAAAGTTTTGTATTAGTTTTTCATTTTTTTCAATAAAACTTTTCTTTGCAAAATATGCTGTATATGGTATTTCTCCAGCTTCTGCTCCCACTGATGCTACAATATATCCTACTCCTTGTTCCTCTGTCATTGATGCTGTTGGTTCAAAAAGTGTTACATATTCTGCATTTCCCCCAGCAAAAGCTCCTGCCATTAAATCAAAACTTATACTGTCATCCAAATTTACATCTGTACTTGGGTTTATTCCTTTTTGTTTTAATACATATTCAAAAGTCATGTAAGGAACTCCACCTTTTCTTCCTGGTATAACAGTTTTCCCTTTTAGTTGATTCCAATCAAATTCATCTGTTTTGTCTCTTGCAACCAAAAATGAGCCATCTCTTTTCGTAAGCTGAGCAAATACTTGTGTATAGTCTTCTTTTCCTTCATTATACACATAAATTGAAGCTTCAGGTCCTGCAAAACCTATGTCGCTTTGTCCTGCTAAAACCGCTGTCATTACTTTATCTGCGCCTTGCCCTGTTGTTATTTCCACTTCTATTCCCTTTTCTTTAAAGTATCCTTGTGCTATTGCTACATACTGTGGGGCATAGAATACAGATCTTGTAACTTCATTTAATCTTACGAGTTTTGTGCTATTTTCATCTTTTGTATTATTCTTATTAATATTAATAACAACTGATGTTATTATGCCTATAATTACAGCTATTAATATTATTATCATTATTGTTTTTTTCAAAATTATTCCTCCTAAATTAATTGAATAAATGCGTTCTTGATAGTAGTTTTTCTAGTAAAACTACTGAACCATATAGTATGGTTGCTACAAAAGCCAAGATTATTACTCCTGTCATAACCAAATCTAATTTAAATACTTGACCTCCATAAACTATTAAGTATCCGAAGTCCTGCCTTTGATACTAAGAATTCTCCTGTTATAACTCCCACTAATGATAACCCTATGTTAATTTTTAACGAGTTTATAAATGTTGTTACATTTGCTGGAATTATTATTTTTATAAGTAGTTGCAATTTACTACAATTAAAAGTTTGTGCCATTTTTATTTTTTCATTGTCTGTATTTAAGAATCCATTTAATATTTCCATTATTGTTACTATAAGTGAAATTGCAATACCCATGGTAATAATTGCACCTTTTCCTGCTCCTACCCAAATTATGATTATTGGTCCTAAAGCAACTTTTGGTAAGCTATTTAGTACAACTAAAAAAGGCTCTGCAACTTTGCTTAAAAAGTCTGACCACCATAAAATTATTGCAATTACTATTCCCATTGCTACTCCTAAAGAGAAGCCTATTAATGTTTCTTCGCAAGTTACTTTAAGATGCATTAATAGTTTATTTTCAGATAAGTTCATAAGAGTTTGCAAAATTCTACTTGGTTGGCTTGTTATAAAACTATCTATTAACCCTTTATTGGCACTTATTTCCCAAATTGCAATAAATGCAATTACTATTCCTATTTGAGTTAAAACTATTGATACTTTTTTTATCCAAATGATTCTTAAATATTTTTGTCTATCCTTTGAGATTGTTTTCTTTTGCATTTACATCTAACTCCTTCCAAATGCTGTCAAAATACTTGCTGAATTTAGGACTTTCTCTTACGTTTAATGGATTTCTGTTTCCCATTTCAAAATCTATTGTATGGATAATTTTTACAGTAGCTGGTCTTTCGCTTAATACTACTATTCTATCTGACATACTTATAGCTTCCGAAATATCATGCGTAACCATTAGTGTTGTAACATTTTCATTTTTGATTATATTGTAAATATCTTTTGTAACCATTAACCTGGTTTGATAATCTATTGCCGAAAATGCTTCATCTAATAACAATATCTTTGGTTTTATTGCTAAAGTTCTAATTAAAGCAACTCTTTGACGCATTCCTCCTGATAATTGAGATGGATATTTGTCTTTAAATTCATATAGATGGTATTTTTTCAAAAGCTCTTCTACATACTTTCTATTCTTTGGAGTATTGATTTTTTTTATTTCTAAGCCAAATATAACATTTTTATAAATGCTTCTCCATTCTAGTAAACTATCTTTTTGCAACATATATCCTATTTTAGAAGTAATACCATTGCTTTCTTCTCCATCTATGTAGAGCTTTCCTGAAGTTTTTTCTTCTAAACCTGCAATTATAGATAAAAGCGTTGATTTTCCACAGCCACTTGGTCCAATTATACTCACAAATTCTCCATTATCAACAGTAAAGTTTATGTCTTTCAATGCTTCAATTTCGCCATTTCTTGCCTGATACATTTTAGATATATTTTCTATCTTTAGTAACTCTCTCACTCTTATTCCTCCTACAAACTTATCTAGTTATATTATATTCATTTTGAAAACAAACGTGAAAAAAAGAACTAGACTAAAACGCTAGTTCCTTTAACTTTTCTAAAATTAACCTTGTGTATAAGGTAATATAGCAATATGTCTTGCTCTTTTTACAGCTTGTGTAATTTCTCTTTGATGTTTTGCACAAGCACCTGTTGCTCTTCTAGGTAATATTTTACCTTTTTCATTTACAAATTTTTT
>CAZTBY010000043.1:0-8719 GCA_964612395.1 uncultured Clostridium sp.
GTGGCAAACCTGCAATATTTATACCGTATCCATTTGCAACAGAAAATCATCAAGAATATAATGCAAAAGTACTAGTAAACGTAGATGCAGCAAAAATTATATTAGATAGAGAATTAGACACAAAAAAACTAAATAGCGAAATAAAAAATATAATAACAGATAAACAAAAGCAAATTCAAATGGCAAAAAATGCAGAAAAAATTGCAATAAATAATGTAAATGAAAAGATATATAAAGAAATAGAAAAACTAATAAAAGAGAGCACATAGATTTTTATAAATTTATTTAAGTATCATGTTTTTTATAAATAAAACCTAAACGGCCAGGCACTTTTATTTACCTTAAACATATAATTAAAATAGGTAAATGGAGGTGCTTTTTTTTGTTAGTTTTTTTAACAAGCTTCATTGAATTTTGCAAAACAGCTTTTTTTGTTCTAGGCTATATATCTAATAATAGTCTGTTTCCAGAGCCATTATCACAAGAAGAAGAAAAAGAATATTTAGAGAGATATATTCGGGGGAGATGAGGAGGCAAGAAATATACTAATAGAGAGAAACTTAAGGCTTGTTGCACACATATGCAAAAAATATAATGTACTAAACTTGGAATTAGATGATTTAATATCAATAGGAACAATAGGTCTTATAAAAGGAATAAATACATTTAACCCAGATAAAAATGTAAGACTTGCTACATATGCTTCAAGGTGTATTGAAAAATCTATACTAACATAGTGGCAACAAAAGATAATATAAATAGCTTATTTAATAAATTAAGGAAAAATATAAAGTGCAATATTAAATTAGAATTACCAAAACCAATTATAGAAACCCCTAATACAAATAACATAGGAAAACAAATAGCATATTATAGAAAACAAAAAGGACTAACACAAACACAACTTGCTGAATTATTAAATGTAAGTAAATCTTGTATAAATGCTTATGAAAATAGAGAATTAAGATTAGTAAATATCGAATTTTTAAAAAGAGTATTTGAAACATTAGAAATAAAAAACAAAATAAATTTACCAAAATATGAAGAATTTATTTTAAATAATCAATCACAAAAATTGAAAAAAGTTTTAAAGGAAAACAACTTAAATTATAAACAATTTTCAAAAACAATAAATGTAGATTATAGCAATGTGAAAAAATGGTTAAAAGGACAAGCAGTAATGAGTAAAACCAGTTATAATAAAATTAGAAATATATATGAAATTTAAGTATATCGTTTTGATATACACTAAAAAAATTATAATAACGCTAAAAGCCACGCTTTTAGGCTATTATGCGGAGTATGTATATACGCCTGTTCCTGCAAAATTATCCTGTGGGATAATTTTGACAGAATAATTAAGTTTATGGTATTATTATATAAACATATGAAAAAACATTATGATTTTAAAGAGTATAAAGAAAAGGTGGATACGATGGAAAGATTAACAAAATTAGCAAATCAAATTTTAACATATTCTATAAAGGTAAAAGAAAATGAAAATTTATTAATTGAATTATTTGGAACAGATGGTATTCCACTAGCAAAGGAACTAATTAGTCAAGCACACAATTTAAAAATTAATGTTTTTTTTAATATAATAGAGTATGAAGTTTTAGAAGAATTTTTAAAGAATGCTACCAAAGAAGAAATAAAGAGGTATGCTTTATATGATTTGAATAGAATGAAAGAAATGGATGCTTACATAGGAATTAGTGCAAAAAGGAAAGAAAATGAGTTTGATAAAGTCCCTATGGAAAAAATGGAGTTATATAATACAGAATATATGCTACCAGTTCATTTTAAAGAAAGAGTGAAAAAGAAATGGTGTATATTAAGATATCCAAATGATTTTTTTGCAGAAATGAATAAAATGAGTTTAAAACAAGCAGAAGATTTTTACTTTAATGTTTGTAATTTGGATTATGGAAAAATGTCAAATTCAATGAATAAATTGGTTGAATTAATGAATAAAACAGATAAAGTTAGAATTATAGGAATAAATACTGATTTGATTTTTAGCATAAAGGGAATAAAAGCAGAAAAATATATAGGCAATTATAATTTACCAGATGGAGAAGTTGCAACAGCTCCAGTAAAGAACAGTTTAAACGGATATATAACATATAATACACAAACAAAATATAATGGAAAAACATTTAATAATATTAGATTTGAATTTAAAAACGGAAAAATTATAAATGCAACAGCTAATGATACTGAAGCCTTAAATGAAATATTAAATGCGGATGAAGGAGCAAGATACATTGGGGAATTTGCCATAGGATTAAATCCATATATCACAAGAGTAAATTCTGATGTGTTATTTGATGAAAAAGTATGTGGAAGCTTTCACTTAACACCAGGCAATGCTTTACAAGAAAGTGATAATGGAAATAGATCTTCTATTCATTGGGATATTGTAAATATACAAACACCAGAATATGGTGGAGGAGAAATTTGGTTTGATGATGTATTAATAATGAAGGACGGAAGATTTATATTAAAAGAATTGGAATGTCTAAACCCAGAAGAAATAAAGTAGAGTATAAATGAACTCTACTTTATTTCTTGAGCAGAATCATAATAAAATTCATCATATAATTTTGAATCTAATATCCAAGCATTGTCATTTAAAATTTTTCGAACTTCTGGTCTAGAAAGTTTTAATTTTTTAATATTGATTTTAGAAATTTCTAGTGGAAATGTTGAAATTAACCCTTTTTTTATAATTGGAAGATAATTAGGGGTTAAGCCAGTAACAAAACAGTTAAAAAAATCTGAAGTATTGCTTAAAGGCAAACTTATAATTATTTGTACTCTTTCTATTCCTAATTTGTGAGCACTTACATTTTTTAAATTAACATATGCTATATTATCTAAAAATTCAAGTGAACCTTCATAATAATAAGCACAGCTTGCAATATCAGTTTTTACACCATTATAAAATTGAGCTTGGAAAACATCAGAAGTATTATTATTTATCTTTATTATTGAAGATATTAACTTGTTTGCTGTAACATAATACAAATATAAAGTATCAGTATTAAAAGGATTTGAGAAGATAGTGTTTTCAGTATTTAATGACAATATATCTGACAAATTGATGCCAAGAACATTGCATAATTCTAGTGTTGTAATAAAATCTGGGATTATTGCACCTTTTTCATATTTAGAGATAGTTGCCTTACTTTTATAAATTTTATTGCCAACATCTTCTAAACTCAAATGTTTAATTTTCCTATAATTCCTTAAGATTTCTCCAATATTAGTTTGATTGGTATTGTACATAAAATCACCTATAAAATCAAAAGTTTCTTAAAAATATAGTTTTTATTAAAAAAAGTCTATTTTGTAAAATTATACCCAAAAACATAAAAAAAGTCAACTCATACGAAACTTTTTCCGGAAAACAACAACGCCAAAAGAGTGTAATGACTGGAAAAATTTTGCAAAAGTATTGCCATTATGCTATAATTTCCAAAGAAATTAATGAATAAGGAGAATAAAAGATGGATAATAATTGTGAAGATTTAAACTTAAGTAAAAAAAAGTTGCAGTATATTGATGTGGATAAACGAGAAGATTTCCCGCCAGCACCACAGGGAACGAGATATATTCATTTTTATGGAGGAACAAAAAATTATAGAGCATACATAGCACCAGAAGATATTTCGAGAGCAGATTTTATGGAACAGTATCCAGAATATGTGCCAGAACAAAATATACCTATTTATGAAAATAATGGAATAGTGGTTAGAGCAGACCCTAAATATCCGTGCCCAGGATTTTATATTTTTGGACTAAACAAGACTTATAGAGCGTTTGACATTTTAGATGATATAACTTTTCTTAGATTTTCTTTTATTCTTAAGAAAATAAAAGAAGGTATGAGAAAGGAATTAGGGTTAAATTATGCACACCTTCTTTCAAATGAGAAATCAGACCCTTTTGTAAATGTGCATTTTTGGTTAGTACCAGTGGATGGAACAGAATCACCAGATTTATTAGATTTTGATGTGAAAGAATATTTAAAGAGTTTTGAACCAAGCGAACAAATAGAAAAAATACTTTCATATAATAACAAATTAAAAGAATATATAAGAAAAATAAACTTAGTAGAGAAGGATAATGAATTAACTAAAAAATTAGAAGAAAATAACAAATAACATTATTAGAGTACCAAAGTTAAGCATTAAAATAAGGCAAAGCTGAGGAGGATAAAAATGCATTTGAATGTTTTTGTAAGTCAAAGTTGCTTTTTACATTGTAAAGGATGTTACAGTTTTTCTAGAGAAGAAGAAAAAGGTAAAATAGTGTCTACAGATAATTTAGTAAAATTTTTGGAATTTGCTCATAGTGTCGGAGTAGATAAAATTACTCTTTGCGGTGGGGATCCACTAACTCGTTCAGATATTATAGATTTACTTGAAAAAATAAAAAAAATAGGCTTCAATATATCATTAGATACAGTTGGAACTTCAATTCTTAATGATGTGGTTTGCGGAGATAGAGTAATTGCAAAGAAAACAGATGCAAAAAAAATTGCTAATCTTGTTGATACAATTGGCATACCAATTGATGGCTCTACTAATGAAATTTTTAGGCGTTTTAGACAAACAAATACTGATATAATAAATCAACAAATGAAAATATGTCAAGAACTTCATAGATTTGGTGGAAATATTTGTATTAATACGGTCGCTCACAAAGGGAACCTAGAAGATGCTTATTCATTAGCAATGTTAATAAAAAATATGGGATTCATAAATAAATGGCAAATTTTTCAATATATGCCAATGGGCAAATTTGGACTAAAAAATAGAGAATGTTTTGAAATTAGTGAAAAGGAATTTAAACAATTTCAAACTGAAGTTTTAAAAATATTTGATAAAGAAAGTGAGAAGGTACAATTTAAAGACTGGAACAAGAGGAAAAATATTTATATGCTAATTGATAATTCTGGCAATGCTTGGATACCTTCAATGGAAAAAAATGATTTATCTAATAATTCATATAACTTAAATGCAAATACAATAATAGGAAATATTACTCATCCTGAAGATTGGACTAAAATTTGCGAATATTTAGATGAAACTCATATTGGTAAATTAGAAAACATAACAGAGAAGGATACTAATATAATAACTTTAAGAAGGGGATTAATAAATTTAGTTTCTAATAATAACGAATTACAAACAATATAAAAATATGATATAAATGGAGGTTAATATATGATGAAGAAAATTGTTGCAATAGGTGGAGGCGAAAATGGAAGAATATTAGATGATGGCAAGGAATTTCCTTACGAAACAGAAATAATGGACAGAGAAATAATAAGGCTAACAGGCAAGGAAAAACCCAATTTCCTATTTATGGTTCACGCACAGGATTCGTTAGAAAGTCAAGAAGAGTATTTTCAAACAATGAAAAGAATTTATGGCAAAAAATTTGGTTGTCAGTGTTTGGATTTGAAGAGCAATGAGCTAGATAATATGGAGAAAGTAAAAGAAAAAATAGATTGGGCTGATATTATTTATGAAGGTGGAGGGGACACTGAAATAATGCTTGAACTATGGAGAAATAGTGGGTTCGATGAATTATTATACAATGCTTGGAATGCAGGCAAAGTAATAAGTGGAATTTCTGCTGGTGCTGTTTGTTGGTTTAAATCTTGCGATTCAGAAAGGGATAATGGCAAGCCTACTAATGTAGAATGCTTAAATTGGTTTAATGCACATCTTACACCACATTGTGAAGAGCATGGAAGATATGAAACAACAAAAGAAAACTTAAAGAAAAATAAATTAGTAGGAATTATTCTTTCTGATTGCGCAGCATTAGAAATAATTGACAATCAATACAGAATGCTTGTAAGTGAGCCTTTATGCCATAATATAAAACAAGCGTATGGAAAAAAAGTGTATTGGATTAATGATGCTGAATATAAGGAAGAGATAATATTACCATCAAAAGAATTCAAAAATATAGATATTTTATTAAGTAAAAGAAAAGAACGCAATCACGAAGATGAAAGATAATATGTGATAAATAAGTTAATAAAAGAAAGAGAGTATATTTATGGATAATAAAAAAAACATAACGATTGGAATAGATTTAGATGATACAATATCAAGTTCAAATGAAATGTTTATAAAATATGCAAAACTATATAACAAGGAGAAAAAAATTAATTTTAAAATTGATGAAACACAATGGGATTTAGACAAGTCTTTTGGTTGGAATGACAATAATTATAATGAATTTTGCAAGCAATATTTAAGGACATTACTTAATGAAGCTGAAATAAAATATAATGCAGCGGAAAAGATAAACAAATTAAAAAATGAAGGATATAAAATAATAATTATCACATCTCGCAATGAAAAAGAATTGAATGATATGTATTCTTTTACAGAAAAATGGCTAAAAAATCATAATATAAATTATGATAAATTAATTATTAATAGTTTGCAGAAAGAAGAAGAATGCTTAAAAAATAAAGTAAATATATTTATAGATGATAATATGAAAAATTGTATGAATGTATATAAGAAATTACAAATACCTGTATTTTTGTTTGATGGCTTATATAATACAAATGATAAATATTCAAATATTGAAAGAGTTTATTCTTGGGATGAAATATATTTAAAAATAAAAAATATTGTAGAGGAGAACTAATATGCTATATGAAATGAATAAAAAATCAGATGAAAAAGATATAGCTAAATAAGGAAAAGCTCAAGGAACAGTATTATTAAAAAAATTATTATCAGATATTAGTAGAACCAAAAATTTATTTATCATAGATAGCTATGAAGAATTTAAAAAGATAGAAGATAAACTTCCAGAAGTTTTTTCTCTAAGAGCAGATGCCAAAACAGGCGAGCAACCAACCTTACGGAGTTGAAGGAAGATTTGCAAGAAAAACAGATGTTGAAGAATATGTAAGGCGTGTAAAAGAGAAAAATCCAAATGGTGTTGTGGTATGTATAGATACAGAAGAAGGAACTCATGAAAAAATAAAAACAGATGGGGCATTTAATGTATATATGCAATTATATGATAAAGTATTTGTTGATTATCTTAGCAAAGGCTTTGATATGGGAGCAATTACAAAAGGAAAAGAAATACATGAATCTTGGGTAATAGACTGGAAGGATGTTTTATTTTTAAAGCCAAGTAATATTAATGAGCAACGAACTTTTTTGATTTCACAAGATGATTATTTGGAATCAGCAAGAAGAAGATTAGCACATTTATTAAATATTGGATATGAGCCTGAAGAAATTAAAGGTAAAATACCTAAAACATACACTCCAATGTCGCTAACGATTAAAGATATGTTAATTAATGATGTTATTGTTCCTTTATATTTTCAAAAGAATAAATTAAAAGCAGCTGGATTAAATTCATTTGGGGTTCAAGGTATGATAATAAATAAAGAGCTTTTTCCAATAGAAGTTAATAGAGAAGCAAGATTTTCAAAAAAAGGATTCTATGATAAAAAAGATGAAACAGAAAGATAAAATTTAAAAGGAAGGAGGAGATTGGTTGTGGAAATTATTGTTGGAACAATTGTTATAAAAAACAATAAAATTTTAATGGTAAAAGAGGCAAAGGAAAATTGCTATGGGAAATGGGCATTCCCAGCAGGACATTTAGAAGAAAATGAAACAATATTTGAAGGTGTAAAAAGAGAAACCAAGGAAGAAACAGGATGTGATATTGAATTAAAACAGGTTTTCCCAATAATCACAAATGGTAAAAATATTATTATGATACATATTTTAGCTGATTTAGTTAATGACTCTATACAATATAATAAAGATGAAATCATAGAAACTAAATGGATTGAATTAGAAGAATTAAAGAAAATGAAAGATGATGAATTAAGGAGTTATCCAGTTGTTGATTTTATAGTACAAAATTTAGAAAAGAAAAAACTTTATGAACTTGATATGATTCAAAATTTAACAAATTTATAAAAAAAGGAGAAATTTTTATGGCTAATAAGATGAATTTAAATGTAGTTGCTGAAACAGATGAAGAAAAAAGAATAGAAGCATTTTTTGAATTTATTGCATAAAAGTGAAGAAATAAAGAATTTTTTAAATTTAATGGAAGAAGAAGCAAAAAAAAGAGATGTTTTTAAATTTAGATGCAGAGTGAAAAATGTTGATTCTGCAATTAGAACTCATCGAATTAACAAAAAAGGACTTGATGAAGTTCGAGATTATGTCGGAATATCTTTTATTACAAAAGATGAAAAAAGTATATATCCTATAATTGAATTTTTAAAAACAAAGCTACCAAATGGAGATTATGTTGATTTTGTCGCAGAAGAAATGATATATTCACCATTAGTTTATACAAAGAGGGTGCCACCATTAGGTTATAATATCCTTGCAAAGGAAAAGCTTATTCCAAATGAAATGGAAGTTCCAATTGAAATAAGGGTTTGCTCAAAAGAGGCATATATATCAGAACAATCAGCATATTATTCAGTACAAAAAAATGATACAACTAATTTGCCAATGGAAACAAAAAATAATTTAAGGAATTTAGTGCAACATATAACATATAAATTAGCATTGCTTAATACAAGGGAACTTTCTGAAGAAGAAAAGAAACAGCACGAAAATGAATTGATGGATATAATTGAAAAAACAAAGAGTTTTTAGAAGAAAATAATCTATTAGTAAAAGATGCAGTG
>CAZTBY010000044.1:0-8378 GCA_964612395.1 uncultured Clostridium sp.
CCGTCTACCTCAATTACTCCACTATTTTCTTCTTCAGAAGCCGTTTTATATTTATCGGCTGCTTTTTCTGCTGTTCCTATTAAGTTGCTTTTTATTAATATATTTACACTTACTGCCACTAATATTAGCATTACTATTATTGTTATTATTAGTGCAATTAAGGTTATACCTTTAATGGTTCTAGCGTTTTTGTTCACGTCTCTTCCTCCTTCGTTTTCTTCTTAAATTTTCTACGCTTAATATATAATATTTTTATTTTCATGTCAAGTACTTTTTTATATTTTTTTTAATTTTGCAAATGAAAAAAGTTAGAATATTTAACAAAAACCTAGAGAAACTTAATCTCTAGGTCTTATTACTTTATTTTCCCATACATGGTTTTCCTTCATTACATTCATGGCATGGTTTGAAGTCTTTGCATTCTAGTCTTACACCTTTTAAACATTTTCCATGTTTTTTGCAATCAATACATTGTTTGCAATGTTTAACTCTATCTACCCATATTTGTATTTCATACTTCTTATCTGGGCATAGTGGTCCAAATACAAATTCTCCATCTTTATCTGTGAATGTATGAGATACTGGATTTCTTTCTTCTTTTCCGTAATCACTACATACTTCAATTAGTTTAACAACAGCATCTTCAACTGGTTCTTTGTAGCAGTCTCTTATTATACCATATATTACATCTCTATTATCTTCTGGCAAGTTTATTTCTAAATCAAATTGTTTACCTTTTTCAATAAAGCCATCTACTTTGATATCACAACAGGGTTTCTTTTCTTCGAATTCCATCTTTTCATCACCTTTTCTATAATATTTATGCTTAAAGCATATCTATTATATTATATGTTTTTTGATAGAAAGTGTGATAAAAAGTAGAATTTTACTATATGTTGTAGAAATATGTTGCCTCCATATCTGCTTCATGTAGTAATAATGCTAATGGATATTTTTTAAAGGCTTGACCAAGTGTTCCATATTGTTCTTTTGGTTCTGAAAAGCCCATATGCCAACGTATTGCGTACTTTTCTTCGTTTGTAAGTTTTATATGCTCTGTAAGCATCATTACTGATTTTTCTCCATGTCCATATGGTATTGTATCTTCAATTGTGTAATATGGAACTTTTTCCCATTCTCCTTTTGCATTTTTTGCGTTTCTATAATCAACTTTGTAGAAGTTTACTTTGCACAAATCGTGTAATAATGTTATTATTGCTAAAGTATCTTCACTAACTTCTAGTTTATGATATTCTATTTTGCCTTTTAAAATTTCATAAACTTTATAACTATGTTCTACTAGTCCTTTTTTGTATGCTCCGTGATATTTAGTACTAGCAGGTGCATCATAATAATCGGATTTCTCTAGAAATTCCATTAATTCAGTCATTCCAGGTCTATTTATTTTGCTTAATAATGCAACTACTTTGTCTTTTACTTCCTCCATATTTTACCCCTTTATTTTTATAATTTATGCTGTTTCTGTATTTCTTGCTGGTTTTGATTTTCTTTTTCTAATTATTCCTCTCTTAGGGTCAACTTCATTTTCTTTGCATAATTCCAAAATTGGTGGTGCTTTTTTCTCTACAGTATCACGAGTAATTATACATTTTTCTATTCTTAAATTACTTGGAATATCAAACATAATGTCTCTCATAATATCTTCTATAATTGAACGTAAACCTCTCGCACCAGTATTTCTGTCTATTGCTTTATCTACAATTGCATTTAAAGCTTCTGGTTCAAATTCAAGTTCAACACCATCTAACTCAAGAAGTTTTTTGTATTGTTTAACTAAAGCATTTTTAGGCTCTGTTACAATTTTAATTAATGCTTCTCTATCTAGTTCTTGCAAAGTTGCTATAATAGGTAATCTTCCAACAAACTCTGGAATCAAACCAAATTTTAATAAGTCTTGTGGTAAAAGTTGTTCAAATATTTTATATTTATCGTGAATATCCTTTTTGCTCTGAATTTGAGCTCCAAAGCCCATAGATTTTTTATCTGTTCTGTCTTTGATTATTTTGTCTAAACCTTCAAAAGCTCCTCCACATATGAACAATATGTTAGATGTATCAATTTGAATAAATTCTTGATGTGGGTGTTTCCTTCCACCTTGTGGTGGTACAGATGCAACAGTTCCTTCAACTATTTTTAATAAAGCCTGTTGTACGCCTTCTCCGCTAACATCCCTTGTTATTGATGGGTTTTCAGATTTTCTTGTTATTTTATCTATCTCATCAATATATATAATTCCTTTTTGTGCTTTTGCAATGTCAAATTCTGCATTTTGAATAAGTTTTAGAAGTATGTTTTCAACATCTTCGCCAACATACCCAGCTTCTGTAAGTGTTGTTGCATCAGCAATTGCGAAAGGCACATTTAAAATTCTAGCCAAAGTTTGTGCTAAAAGAGTTTTTCCACAACCTGTTGGTCCTAAAAGCAAAATGTTGCTTTTTTGAATTTCAACATCATCTATAATTTCCTTGCAATTAATTCTTTTATAGTGATTATAAACAGCAACAGCTAATGTTTTCTTTGCTTCATCCTGACCTATAACATATTCATCAAGTACAGCTTTTATTTCTGCAGGTGTAGGTATTTCTTCTGTTTTAACTTCTTCATAACCTAAGTCTTCGTCATAAGCTTCGCTTTCTATTATGTTGTTACAAACATTAATACATTCGTCGCAAATATATACAGACTTTGGTCCAGCAATTAATTTTTTAACCATTTCTTGCGCTTTGCCACAAAAAGAACATCTAATTTCATTAATTTCTTTTTTATTTGCCATTTTTTATTTTTCCTTTCTAGCATTTCAGCTTTATTTTCTGTAGTCCAAAATGCCATCAATTAAACCATATGCTAAAGCTTCTTCAGCTGTCATATAGTGGTCTCTTTCTGTATCTTTTTCAATTTGTTCTAAGCTTTGACCAGTTTTTTCGCTTAATAATTTATTTAATTTTTCTCTTGTTTTAACCATGTGATCTGCATGAATTTTAATTTCTGTTGTTTGACCTGCTAAGCCACCAGAGATTAATGGTTGATGAATTAATACTTCAGCATTAGGTGTTGCAAATCTTTTTCCTTTTGTTCCACATGCAAGAAGTACAGATCCCATACTCGCAGCTAACCCAACACAAATTGTTGAAACAGGACATTTAATATAATTCATTGTGTCTACTATTGCCATTCCATCTGTGATAGAACCACCTGGGCTGTTAATATAAAATGATATTTCTTTATCTGGGTCTTCAGATTCTAAGAATAACATTTGTGCAACAACCAAGCTTGCTGTTGCTGAGTTTACATCTTCACTTAAAAATATAATTCTGTCTTTTAACAATCTTGAGAATATATCATATGATCTTTCTCCTCTACTTGTTTGTTCAATTACATAAGGTACTAAACTGTTTTTTTCCATAATTATCAATTCCTTTCTTTTTATGTAAAATAGGGACTAACACAAAGGTGGTAGCCCCTTGTAAACATGCTTATTTTATTTTAGCATTATCTACAATATAATGAATTGTTTTTTCTGATTTTAAAGATTCTTCTACATATTTTCTTAATTCTGGGTTTTGTTTAACTTCTTCTTCCTTTTGTCCATACATTTCAGCCATTTCTTTAATCTTTGCATCTATTTCTTCTTCTGTTACTTCAACTTTTGCATCTTTCATTATTGCTTCTAATACTAGGCTTGTTTTTACTTGTTTTTCTGCTTGTTCTTTGTTTTCGTCTCTAAATTCTTTTTTAGTTTTACCAATCATTTGTAGATATTGATCTAAGTTCATTCCTTGATAGTTTAATCTAGATGATATATCTTTTTCCATATTATCTAGTTGTGTTTCTATCATACCACTTGGAATATCTACTTTTGTATTTTTACAAACTGTTTCAATTGCTGCATCTTCCATTTCAAATTTTGCTTTTGATGCATTTGCTTTTTCTTGTTTTTCTCTAATTGATTTTTTCCAATCTTCTAATGTATCAAATTCACTTGCATCTTTTGCAAATTCATCATTGATTTCTGGTAATTCTTTTTTCTTTATTTCATGTAATTTTATTTTAAATGTTGCTTCTTTTCCTTCTAATTCTTTAGCTGGATATTCTTCTGGGAATGTAACTTTTATGTCTCTATTCTCATCAATTTTCATTCCAACTATTTGATCTTCGAAACCTGGAATAAATTTACCACTACCAATTTCTAATTCATGGTTTTCTGCTTTTCCACCTTCAAATGCTTTTCCATCAACAAAACCTTCGAAATCTATAACAACTGTGTTTCCTTTTTCAACTGGTCTGTCTTCAACAGCAACTAAACGTGCATTATGTTCAGCAATGTGTTCTAACTCATGTTCTACATCTTCATCAGTTACATTATACTCAACTTTTTTTAGTTCTATACCTTTGTAGTTTCCTAAAGTAACTTCTGGTTTAGTTTGTACAACTGCTGTGAATATTAAATCTTTTCCAGCCTCAATTTGTTTTATATCTATTTCTGGTTTGCTTACAGCTTCAATTTTATTATCTTCTAGCCCTTTAACATAAGCTTCTCCTGCAATTTCATTAAATGCATCTTCATAAAATATTTGTATTCCATAAGCTTTTTCTACCATTTTGAAAGGTGCTTTTCCTTTTCTGAAACCTGGTATATTAAAATATTTTGCATTTTTTTTGTATACAACCTGTATAGCTTCTTCAAATTTTTGAGCTTCAACTGTAAATTCTAGTTTTACCTCATTTGCTTTGTCTTTAATATTTTCTACTTTTACTTTCATTGTTAAAATTCAATCCTTTCTGTTTGCTAAAATTAACCATATAATTATATCATAAATTATCATATTTGCAAGTGTTTTGCTAAATTTTTTCATATTTACAAAAAAGAACTAGCAAACGCTAATTCTTTTTATTTAAAACCTTCTTTAATACTTCCAGTCCTATAATTATTGCTCCTCCAATTATAAATGCAATAATATCAAATGTTGAGAAGTTCATTATTGCTTGTGGTTCTTTTAAGCTTGTTGGTCCAACAATTATTGAATATATTGAACCTAGCATTAGACCTATTATTGCATAAACTGTTTGCGAACGATGTTTCTCTAGGCATTTTCTTGCAACACGTGTAAATGCCATTACTCCAAATATCATGCCAAAGCCAAAAATCATAAGGCTTGGTACAACAGAGAAGTTAAGCCCTATAAATGCTTTTATATTATTCATAATAGGTATGTAAATTCCAAATATTAAAAGTATTGTTGAGCCTGAAATACCAGGTAAAATCATAGCTGATATTGCAACTGCCGCAACAACAAAAATATAAATTGCTGTACCAATATTTAATGTTTCTAAGTTGATATCAAAACTTGTTTTTGTACTAACTAGTGTAATTGCTGTAACAAATATTACACCAATTAATAGCCAAACTATGTTTTTGTATTTACCTTTTAAAACTTCTTTTTCTTCCTTAACAACCAAAGGTATTGCAAATATTATAAAGCCTAAGAAAAGTGAGCTCATTTCATATATTTTAGTGTTAAATAAATCTGCTAGGGCACTTGCTGCAAGTAAAAAGCCTACTACCCAGCCAACACCAATCTTTATTAAGTATATAAATGCTTTTTTCTTTGCTTCCCAATTACCTCTAAATAAATCATCTAATGAATTTATAAAATTATCATAAAAGCCTAATATAAATGCAACTGTACCACCTGAAACTCCTGGCACGCTATCAGCAAGAGCCATGCAAAAACCATTAATAAAATTTGTTATTATTTCTTTTAATTTCTTCATATATAGTATGTTTCCTTTCTTAGGTATAATCTACAACATCTATCCAATTCATTAAAAATGCTTTTTCTTCTTCACTTGCTTTAGATAAATGTGCTGCTGCAACTATTGGTATCCATTTTTGAATATATTTTTTCTCTATTCCAGATTTTTCTGAAAACTTATTTAAATACTTTTCAGCATCTTCTTTTTTACCATTTAAGTTGAACAAAAGATAAGTTCTTGCAACATCAGCAGAGCTGTTGCCTTGTGTAACGTGAGCCCAATCTATAACATATATTTTTCCATCATCTGTTAATATTATATTGCTTGGATTAAAGTCGCCATGGCATACTCTGTTGTGTTTTGGGGTACTTTCAAGTCTCATATTAAGTTCAAATTTGATAGCATCACTTAAATCTGTTTCTTCAATCTTTCTTTTCATTTTATCTTTAAGTTTATTTAAAAGTGGTGCTTGTTTAGACAATACTTCTAGTTGTGTATTGATAAATAATTCCATATATTCATCAATTTTTTCTGGGTTCTCTTGCATTAATGTTTCTAAGCTCTTTCCTTGAATGTATTCAGAAATTAGTGCCCATCTTGAACCTATTTTACTAACCTCTAAAAGCTTTGGAATGTTAAGTCCTGTTTCTTCCACTCTTGCTTGGTTTAAAGCCTCATTTAGAATATTTGATTTAGGATACTCATCAACAAATAGTTTTATTGTTCTATTTTCATCCTTATATACAGTCTTTGTTTTTCTTTCAGCTAGTATTTCCATTATCCTTCACCTCCGTAATATGCTTCTAGATACATTTGTTTAATTTCTTCAATTAGTGGATATCTTGGGTTTGCACCTGTACATTGGTCATCAAATGCTTGTTTGCTCATTTCATCTAGCTTACTTAAAAATTCTTGCTCATCTACTCCATAATCTCTAATTGTTTTTTTGATGCCTATTTTTTCTTTTAATTCATCTATTGCTTTTATTAAGTTTTCTAATTTTTCCTCATCTGTATTTCCACCTATTCCTAAATTGTCCGCAACTTCTGCATATCTTCTTAATGTATGTGGATAGCTATATTGAGAAAATGTACCCATTTTAGCAGGTGCTTCACTAGCATTAAATCTTAATACTATGTTAATCATTAAAGCATTTGCTACACCATGTGGTATATGGAAGAATGCTCCAAGTTTATGTGCCATTGAATGGCATACACCTAAAAATGCATTTGCAAAAGCCATACCTGCCATTGTAGCAGCATTTGCCATTTTTTCTCTTGCAACAACATCTTGACCATTTTCATATGCTGTTGGCAAATATTCAAATATTGTTTTTATTGAACGTAATGCCAAACCATCTGTATATTCTGTAGCCATCATTGAAGCATATGCTTCTAAGCAATGTGTTACAGCATCTATACCAGAAGCTGATGTTAATCCTTTTGGTGCGTCCATCATCATATCTGTATCTACTATCGCCATTTTGGGCATTAATTCATAATCAGCTAATGGATATTTTATTCCAGTTTTTTCATCTGTTATAACAGCAAAAGGTGTGACTTCCGAACCTGTACCACTTGATGTTGGAACCGCTATAAAATATGCCTTTTCTCCCATTTTAGGAAAAGTATATATCCTTTTTCTTATATCAGAAAATCTCATTGCCATATCCATAAAATCTATTTCTGGGTGTTCATATAATACCCACATGATTTTACCTGCATCCATAGCACTTCCTCCACCTATTGCTATTATGCAATCAGGTTTGAAGTTATCCATTAATTTTGCACCTTCCCTTGCACTTGCAAGTGTTGGATCTGGTTGAACATCAGAGAAAGTTGTATATGCTATTCCTAGCTCTTCTAATTTATTTGTAATTGGTTTTGTATAACCATGTGTGAACAAGAATTCATCTGTTACTATAAATACTTTTTTCTTATCCATAACATTTTTTAATTCATCTAATGCAACTGGTAAACAACCTTTTTTTATATAAACCTTTTCAGGTGCTCTAAACCAAAGCATATTCTCTCTCCTTTCAGCAATTGTTTTAATGTTTAATAAATGTTTTACACCAACGTTTTCTGAAACCGAATTTCCTCCCCAAGAACCACAACCCAAAGTTAATGATGGATTTAATTTAAAATTATATAAGTCTCCTATTCCTCCTTGTGATGAAGGTGTATTAATTAGTATTCTTGCCGTTTTCATTTTGTGTGAGAATTTTTCTATTTTTTCTGTACCAGTCTGTGTATTTACATATAAAGAAGCTGTATGTCCTAGCCCTCCATCTTCTATTAATTGTTCAGCTTTTTCAACTGCTTCATCAAATGAATTTGCTCTATACATTGCAAGTACAGGTGATAGTTTTTCATGAGCAAACTCTTCAGATAAATCTACACTTTCTACTTCTCCTATTAGAATTTTTGTATTTTCAGGAACCTCTACTCCTGCCAATTTCGCTATTTTATGAGCCTTTTGACCAACTATTTTTGAGTTTAAAGCTCCATTTATTATAATTGTTTTTCTTACTTTTTCTGTTTCTTCGCTATTTAAAACATAGCAACCTCTCGCAATAAACTCTTGTTTTACTTTATCATAAA
>CAZTBY010000044.1:8388-8666 GCA_964612395.1 uncultured Clostridium sp.
TTGAATTAAGAATTATTATAGATTGTTCTGAAGCACATATCATTCCATTATCAAATGTTTTAGAATGAATTATTGAATTTACTGCAAGTAATATATCTGCAGAATCATCAATTATGGCTGGTACATTTCCTGCACCAACACCTATTGCTGGCTTTCCACTAGAATATGCAGCCTTAACCATTCCTGGTCCTCCTGTTGCTAAGATTGTATCTGCTTCTTTCATTACCATATTTGTTAAATCTAAATGATTAGGGTTAACCTCTACCTTCCACTCAAAT
>CAZTBY010000045.1:0-8281 GCA_964612395.1 uncultured Clostridium sp.
ACAAACGGATTAGATAATCCTATGAAAATAAAAGAAACAAAGAAAGATATAGCTAGAATAAACACAGTTTTAAAAGAAAGAGAACTAGCTTAAGTAGTTAAAAGGAGGATTAAATAATGGAAGAAAGAAATCTTCGTAAAGTTATGATTGGTACAGTTACATCTAACAAAATGGATAAAACAGTAGTTGTATCAGTTGAAACAAGTGTTAAGCACAAACTATATGGTAAAATTGTTAAAAGAACATATAAACTAAAAGCACATGATGAAGAAAACGTTTGCCAAATAGGAGATAAAGTAAAAGTAATGGAAACTAGACCTCTATCAAAAGATAAAAGATGGAGAGTAGTTGAAGTTGTAGAAAAAGCAGTTATAAAATAAAGAATAATTATAAGGAGGAAACCTAGATGATTCAACAACAATCAAGATTAAAAGTTGCAGATAACACAGGAGCAAAAGAATTAATGTGTATCAGATGTTTAGGTGGTTCACATAGAAAATTTGCAGGTGTAGGTGATGTTATAGTTGCATCAGTTAAAAGTGCTATACCAACAGGTGTTGTAAAAAAAGGTGATGTTGTTAAAGCTGTTATAGTTAGAACAAAGAAACCTATAAGAAGAGCAGACGGTTCTTATGTAAGATTTGATGAGAATGCAGCTGTTATAATACGTGACGATGGAACTCCAAAAGGAACACGTATATTTGGACCTATAGCTAGAGAATTAAGAGATAAAGATTATATGAAAATTTTATCTTTAGCTCCAGAAGTTCTTTAGTACAAAATGAAAAACAATATAAATTAAGAAGGAGGGAAAACCTTTATGAAAATAAAAAAAGGTGATACAGTTCAAGTTTTATCAGGAAATGATAAAGGAAAAACTGGTGAAGTTTTAGAAGTAATGCCAAAGCAAGAAAAAATAGTTGTTAAAGGCATAAATATTAGAAAAAAACACATCAAACCTAGAAAACAAGGCGACGAAGGTGGAATAGTACCAGTAGAAGTTGCAATTCATTCAAGCAAAGTTAATGTTGTATGTTCAAAATGCAACAAACCTGCAAGAATAGGTTACAAACAAGAAAAGGACGGAAAAGTTCGTATTTGTAAAAGATGTGGAACAGTTATAAAATAAAGGAGGGAAAAAATAAATCATGGAAGTATTAAGAGAGCAATATGAAAAAGAAGTTATACCTGCATTAATGAAAAAGTTCGAATACAAATCAATTATGCAAGTTCCAAAACTAGAAAAAATAGTTATAAACATAGGCTTAGGAGATACAAAAGATAATCCTAAGGCATTAGATAATGCAATTGCAGATTTAACAGCTATAACAGGTCAAAAACCAGTTATAACAAAAGCTAGAAAATCAATTGCAGCATTCAAATTAAGAGAAGGTGCAAATGTTGGTTGCAAAGTTACATTAAGAAAAGATAAAATGTATGATTTTGCATATAAATTATTCAATGTATCTCTACCAAGAGTAAGAGATTTCAGAGGATTACCAAACAACTCATTTGATGGAAAAGGAAATTATTCTTTAGGTATCAAAGAGCAAGTTATATTCCCAGAAATCGAATATGAAAAAATAGATAAAATAAGAGGTATGGATATTATATTCGTTACTACAGCTAATTCAGATGAAGAAGCTAAGGAATTATTAAGCTTATTAGGAATGCCTTTTAGAGCTTAAAACAATTTAAAAGGAGGAAATTAAAAAATATGGCTAAGAAATCTATGATAGTAAAACAACAAAAAGAACAAAAATATCAAACTAGAGAATATAATAGATGCAAAATATGCGGAAGACCTCATGGATATATTAGAAAATATGGAATTTGCCGTATATGTTTTAGAGAATTAGCACATAAAGGTGAAATACCAGGTGTAAAAAAATCAAGCTGGTAAAATTAATACATTAAAAAAATAAAGAAGGAGGAGAAAAAATGGTTACAACAGATCCAATTGCAGATATGTTAACAAGAATAAGAAATGCAAGTCAAGCAAACTTCAAAACAGTTGATATTCCTGCATCAAACATGAAAAGAGACATTGCTGAAATATTATTTAACGAAGGTTATATAAAGGCTTATGAAGAAATTAAAAATGATAATCAAGGAATTATCAGAGTAAGCTTAAAATATACAGAAAAAGGTAAAAAAGTTATATCTGGATTAAAAAGAATTAGTAAACCAGGTTTAAGAATATATGCATCAAAAGAAGAACTTCCTAAAGTATTGAATGGTTTAGGAATAGCTTTAATCTCAACATCAAAAGGAGTTATGACAGATAAAAAAGCTCGTGAATTAGGTGTTGGTGGAGAAGTATTAGCATATATTTGGTAATTAAAATTTAAGAGAGGAGAAAAAGAAAATGTCAAGAATAGGAAATAAACCAATTACAGTTCCAGAAAATGTTGAAGTAAAATTAGATGAAAACAAAATAACTGTAAAAGGACCTAAAGGAACTCTAGAAAAAGAATTGCATCCAAACATGAAAATAACATTAGAAAACAATGTTATAATAGTTACAAGACCAAATGATGAACCACAAAACAGAAGTTTACACGGTTTAACAAGAACATTAATAAATAATATGATAGTTGGTGTTGTTAATGAATATACTAGAGCACTAGAAATAAATGGTGTAGGTTACAGAGCTGCAAAACAAGGAAATAAGTTAGTTCTAACACTTGGATATTCACATCCAGTTGAAATGGTAGAACCAGAAGGAATTAAATTTGAAGTTCCAGCTCCAAACCAAATTATCGTAAGAGGTATGGATAAAGAATTAGTTGGAGAAATGGCAGCAGTAATAAGAACAAAGAGACCACCAGAAGTATATAGAGGAAAAGGTATTAAATATGTTGAAGAACATATTAGACGTAAAGAAGGTAAAACTGGTAAAAAATAGAAAATACCACTTTTGCTTTGCTTAAATAAGTAAAAAAGGAGGAATAAAGAAAATGGTTTCTAAAACTAATAGAAAATTAGAAAGAGAAAGAAGACATAGAAGAGTTCGTACAAAAGTTAGTGGAACAGCTGAATGCCCAAGATTATGCGTTTTCAGAAGTAACACAAACGTGTATGCTCAAATAATTGATGACACAAAGGGTGTAACATTAGTTCAAGCTTCAACATTAGATAAAGAAGTTAAAACAAAACACTCAAATAAAGAAGCAGCCAAAGAAGTTGGAACACTAGTTGCAAAAAGAGCCTTAGAAAAAAATATTAAAACAGTAGTTTATGATAGAGGCGGATATGTATATCATGGTGTTGTAAAAGAACTAGCAGAAGCTGCAAGAGAAGCAGGTTTAGAGTTCTAATTTTAAGAAAGGAGAAGTAATTTTAATGGAAGAAAAGACAATGGAATTTAAAGAAAAAGTTGTAGCTATTAACAGAGTTGCAAAAGTTGTTAAAGGTGGTAGAAATTTCAGATTCAGCGCTGTAGTAGTTGTTGGAGACGAAAATGGACACGTAGGTATTGGAAATGGTAAAGCAGCAGAAGTTCCAGATGCAATCAAAAAAGCTATTGAGGATGCTAAAAAGAATTTAATAGAAGTTCCTATCGTTGGAACAACTGTACCACATGAATATTTAGGTACATTTGGTTCAGCAAGTGTTTTAATCAAACCAGGTGCTGAAGGATCTGGACTTATTGCAGGAGGTAGTGTAAGACCAATTCTAGAACTTGCAGGTTATAGAGATATCAAAACAAAAGTTATTGGTACAAACAACCCAAGAAACGTTGGATATGCTACAATGAATGCATTAGAAAATATGGCAACAGCTGAAAGTATAGCTAAAAAAAGAGGAAAAAAAGTAGAAGAAATTTAGTTTCAAATTAATAATAGAAGAATTAAATACTTGTAAATTCTTCGAATTTTGAAGGAGGGAAAATCGATGGAATTAGGAAACATTAAATCTGCCACAGAAACAGTAACTAGAAAAAGAGTTGGACGTGGAATAGGTTCAGGTCTTGGAAAAACATCAGGTAGAGGACATAAAGGACAAAAAGCTAGATCAGGCGGTGGAGTTAGACGTGGATTTGAAGGTGGTCAAACACCATTATATAGAAGATTACCTAAAAGAGGATTCAAAAACATCTTTGCAAAAAATTACACAGAAGTAACTTTAACAATGTTAAACAAAGCAACAACTGAAGAAGTTACAGCTGAAAGTCTAATAAAAGATAGAATAATCAGCAAAGTAGAGGATGGTATAGTTATTTTAGGCACAGGAAAACTAGAAAAGAAATTAACAGTTAAAGCAAACAGATTCACAGCCTCAGCTGCCAAAGCGATAGAAGCTGCTGGTGGAAAAGTAGAGGTGATTTAGTTGTTTAAAACAATAAAAAATGCCTTAAAAACACCAGATATCAGAAAAAGATTATTATACACATTACTTATAATAGTAATATTTAGATTTGGTTGTTATATCACAGTTCCAGGCGTAGATGCTATAGCACTAGAAACAATAAAAGATAGTGCAGCTTCATCAATATCTGGATTGATTGATATAATTTCCGGTGGTGCATTTTCAAAATTATCTGTATTTGCAATGACAATTACACCATACATTACAGCATCAATTGTTATACAATTGTTAGGTATGGTTATACCTTCTCTTGAAAGAGCAATTAAAGAAGGTGGAGAAGAAGGAAAAGCAAAAGTAAATAGATATACAAAAATGCTTACATTATTCTTAGCTTTTGTTGAAGCACTAGGATTATACTTAACATATAGCAATGCATACAAAAACTATGGAGTTTTTGTAAATCCAGGTTTTGGAACAGGAGCTATATTTGTAATATCATTAATTACAGGAACAGCATTCTTAATGTGGCTTGGAGAGCAAATTACAAGTAAAGGAATTGGAAATGGAATATCTCTAATTATCTTTATAGGTATTATATCTTCACTACCAAAAGCAGTTACAACAATGTATAACTTAATTTATGTTCCAGGTGTTGGAATTAGTACAACAGGAATAATTACATCAATTGCAATTATTCTAGGAGCATTAGTATTAGTTGCAGGAGTTGTATTTGTACAAGAAGCAGAAAGAAGAGTGCCAGTACAATATGCCAAAAAAGTAGTTGGTAGAAAAATGTATGGTGGTCAAAATACACATATCCCATTAAAGCTTGCTATGGCAGGTGTAATGCCAGTTATCTTTGCATCATCATTACTAACATTCCCAGCAATGATAATACCAATGTTTAACAGTAACATTGCCACAGCTACTGGATTTTGGGCAGGTGTTTATAAGTTTTCAATGTCAACATCATCTGCACAATTTGGTATAGGTTATACAATAGCAAATGCACTTGTTTATTTAGTTTTAATAATAGCATTTACTTACTTTTATACTTATGCAACATTTAATCCAGCAGAAGTATCAAGCAATATAAAGAAAAATGGTGGTTTCATACCAGGTATAAGAGCAGGAAAACCAACAACAGAATATTTATCATCAATAATGAAAAAATTAACTTTGTTTGGTGGATTATTCCTAAGTTTGATTGCTATTTTACCAATGCTTTTGAGCTTTACAAACTTGAATATAACCTTTGGTGGAACATCAATATTAATCGTGGTAGGCGTTGCACTTGAGACAGTACAACAACTAGAATCAAGGTTAGTGATGAGACATTATAAAGGATTCTTAGAGTAAATAATAATGAAAAATTAATAATTAATGATAGTTTTTGGCATAAGCCAAAAACTTATCAGAGATTATTTTATTTTCATTATTTATGTAGGAGGAATAATTAAATGTTTATAGTTTTATTAGGAGCACCACGGAAGTGGTAAAGGAACAGTAGGAAAGGTTTTAGCAGAAAACTTAAATCTTGCACATATTTCAACAGGAGACTTATTTAGAGAAAATCTTAAAAATGAAACAGAACTTGGAAAACAAGTAAAAAAATACATGGATAAAGGAGAGCTTGTTCCAGATGAAATAACTGTTAAAATGTTAGGAAAAAGATTAGAAGAAAATGATGTTGAAAATGGAGCAGTATTAGATGGTTTCCCAAGAACAAGAAACCAAGCAATTGCATTAGATGAACTATTACAATCAAATGGAAGTAAAGTAGATATGGCTTTAAATATTGAAGTACCTTTTGATGAAATAGTAGAAAGAATTGCAAATAGAAGAAGCTGTAAAGGTTGTAGCGAAATATATAATGTAGTATTTAACCCACCAAAAAAAGAAAGAATATGTGATAAATGTGGAGGAGAACTATATCAAAGAGAAGACCAAAAACCAGAAGTTGTACAAAACAGACTGGAAATTTATAAAAATACTGCAGAGGAACTTATAAAATATTACGAAGAAAAAAATGTATTAAGAACTGAAAAAGCAGGAGATAAGGCTGGTAGAACGTCTTATGATGTTGCCGAAAAAGTTCAAAAAGATTTAGAATAAGGATGTAATAGAATTGATTGAGATAAAATCAAAAAGGGAAATTGAATTAATGAGAGAAGCTTCTAAAATAGCCTCTCAAACACAAAAAAGAGTAGAAGAATTAATAAGACCAGGAATATCAACAATAGAATTAGATAGAGTAGCTGAAAAATTCATAAGGGATAATGGTGCAATACCTGCACAAAAGGACTTTCCACATTATGAAAAGGGAGTGGCACCTTTTCCAGCAACTTTATGTATTTCAATTAATGATGTTGTAATTCATGGCATACCATCAAAAAAAAATATATTAAATGAGGGAGATATAGTGAGCGTGGACTTGGTGGTATTAAAAAATGGATTTCATGGAGATTGTGCAAGAACATATATTGTTGGTAAAACTTCTCCAGAAGCAAAAAAATTGGTAGATATAACAAAACAAGCTTTTTACGAAGGCATTAAATTTGCGAAAAGTGGAAATAGAATAGGCGACATTTCCCACGCAATAGGTGAATTTGTAAATAAAAATGGATATTCAGTCGTAAGAGAATTTGAAGGACATGGAATAGGTAGACAAATGCACGAAGAACCAGAAGTTCCAAACTTTGGAAAAGCTGGAAAAGGTGCAAGACTTGTTCCAGGAATGACAATAGCTGTAGAACCCATGGTAATAATGGGAAAGCCTGACATATATCAATTAGATGATGGCTGGACAATTGTAACAGAAGACGGAAGTTTATCTGCACATTATGAAAATACTATTTTAATTACAGAAAAAGAGCCAGAAATATTGACAATCTAAAGAAAATGGTATATAATATATAAGTTAATGTGAATTTTAAAATGGGAGGAAAAGGAATTGTCTAAAGAAGATGTTATTGAAGTAGAAGGCACAGTAGTAGAAAGTTTACCTAATACACAATTCAAAGTAGAATTAGAAAATGGACATCAAGTTTTAGCACATATATCAGGAAAGCTTAGAATGAACTACATAAAAATACTTCCAGGCGATAAAGTAAGATTAGAGTTATCACCATATGATCTAACAAAAGGCAGAATCACATGGAGAGATAAATAAAAAATAAAACAATGAGGTGAAAGAAATGAAAGTAAGACCATCAGTTAAAAAAATATGTGAAAAATGCAAAATAATTAAAAGAAAAGGTGTTACAAGAGTAATTTGTGAAAACCCTAAACACAAACAAAGACAAGGGTAACTAAATTTTGCTAATATATAAAAATAGTGCGGCTGTCTTAATTTTTAAGAATATCTATTTTTATTTATTAATATATACAATCCAAAAAGTTAAAAAATATTTAAAGAGGTGAAAAAATTTATGGCACGTATTGCAGGTGTTGACTTACCAAAAGAAAAAAGAGTTGAAATAGGTCTAACATATATTTATGGAATAGGTAGAGCAAGCTCTAACAAAATTTTAGCAGCAGCTAAAGTTAATCCAGATATAAGAGTTAAAGACTTAACAGATGATCAAGTACAAGATATAAGAAAAGCTATGGAAGGTTACAAAGTTGAAGGTGACTTAAAAAGAGAAGTAGCTTTAAATATCAAAAGACTTACAGAAATAGGATGTTTTAGAGGAACAAGACATAAAAGAGGACTACCAGTTAGAGGTCAAAGAACAAAAACAAACGCAAGAACAAGAAAAGGACCAAGAAAAGTAGTTAGCAAGAAAAGCAAATAGAAATTAATGAAACTTAAAATATTAAGTAATTCATTCTTTATTGAATAGTAAACCGTGAAGAATTAGATTTACTTCACAAATTTAAAAAAGGAGGAAGAGCTAAATGGCAAAACCAACACAAAAAGATTAGAAAGAAAAAAACAACATAGAAAAGGAGCAAGAAAATTCATTAT
>CAZTBY010000046.1:0-7996 GCA_964612395.1 uncultured Clostridium sp.
TTAAAAGAAAGAAGAGGTGCTTTTCGATAATGTATGCAATAATCGAAGCTTGTGGAAAGCAATACAAAGTAGTAGAAGGAGATATAGTATTCTTTGAAAAATTAGATGTAGAAGCTGGTAAAAAAGTTACTTTTGATAATGTTATATTAGTATCTGATGACAAAGATATACAAGTAGGAAATCCTTATGTAAAAGGTGTGAAAGTTGAAGGAAAAGTAGTAGCACATGGAAAAGGAAAGAAAATTATAGTTTTCAAAATGAAAGCTAAAAAGAATGAAAGAAAAAAACAAGGACATAGACAACCTTATACTAAAGTTGAAATTACAGCTATAAAAACACCTACTGCAAAAATTGAAAAAACAGCAGAAAAAGTAGAAAAAGCTGAAGCAACTGAAAAGAAAACAACAACAGCAAAAAAATCTACAACAACTACAAAAAAAGTTGAAACGAAATAATTTATAGGGTTGAATTTAATTTTAAAGTAAGGGAGTTGAATAGAAATGGCACATAAAAAAGGTCAAGGTAGTGTTAAAAACGGTCGTGACAGTGAGTCAAAACGTTTAGGTATAAAAAGAGCTGATGGACAATTCGTTCTAGCTGGTAATATATTAGTAAGGCAAAGAGGAACAAAGATTTATCCAGGTACTAATGTAGATATCGGTAGTGATGATACATTATTTGCCACAGCAGATGGAACTGTTAAGTTCGAAAGAAAAGGTAAAGACAAAAAACAAGTAAGTGTTTACCCAGTAGAATCTAAATAAGATAGCTTAAAGTCATCAATTTTGAACTTTCAATTTTGATGACTTTTATTGCTTATAATAATAAAGAAAGGAAATGATAAGTATGAGCAAGAAAATAATTTTAAGTGGAATTCAATCAACTGGAAGATTAACTTTAGGAAACTATTTAGGAGCAATTAATAATTGGGTTCAGATGCAAGAAGAATATGACTGCTATTATATGATAGCTAATCTTCATTCACTAACAGTTAGAAATAATCCAGAAACTTTAAAAAATAATACTTTAAAGGTTCTAGCTATGTATGTTGCAGCAGGACTAGATCCAGAGAAGAATACAATTTTTATACAATCACAAGTAAAGGAACATGCTGAACTTGGTTGGATACTAGATTGCTATACTTACATGGGAGAACTTTCAAGAATGACACAATTTAAGGATAAAGCTGCAAAACATGCAGATAATATAAATGCAGGACTATTTACATATCCAGCACTTATGGCTGCAGATATATTACTATATCAAGCAAACTTAGTTCCTGTTGGTCAAGATCAACAACAACATCTTGAAATTACAAGAGATATAGCTGATAGATTTAATAAACTATATGGAAAAACATTTACTATTCCAGAGGGTTATTATGGAAAGGCAAGTGCAAAAATAATGGGTTTACAAGACCCAACAGCTAAAATGAGCAAAAGTGCAACAAATCCAAATGACGTTATCCTTTTGGAAGATGAACCAGATGTAATTATAAAAAAATTCAAAAAAGCAGTAACAGATTCTGAAAACAAAGTAAGATTTGATCCGGAAAACAAACCGGGAGTAAGCAATTTAATGCAAATTTATAGCTCTATTACAGATTTTAAAATAGAAGAAATTGAAAAAAATTTTAAAGAATCTGGCTATGGAGATTTTAAAACAAAGGTTGCAGAAACAGTTGTAGCTAAATTAGAACCAATTCAAAAGAAATATAAAGAACTATTAGAAAATAAGGAATATTTAGAGAAAATATATACAGAAGGAGCAAATAGAGCTCGTAAATTAGCATCTAAAACATTAGATGAAGTTAAAGAAAGGATAGGAATACTATAATGCTAGTAGATTATACAAAAATATATGTAAAATCTGGCGATGGTGGAAATGGTGCAATAACATTTAGACGTGAGAAGTATGTTGCAGCAGGTGGACCAGATGGGGGCGACGGAGGAAAAGGTGGAGACGTTTACTTTGTTGTTGATCCAGATTCCAATACATTAATAAATTTTAGATATAATAAAAAGTACAAAGCACAAAATGGTGAAAATGGTAGTGGCAATAATTGTTATGGAAAAAAAGGCGAGGATTTATATATAAAAGTTCCTTTAGGAACAGTTATAAAAGATAACCAAACAGGCAAAGTTATTGCAGACCTTTCAACTCCTGGGCAAAAAGAATTAGTAATGCCAGGTGGAAGAGGAGGAAAAGGAAATTCCCATTTTGCAACAGCTACAAGGCAAGCTCCTCACTTTGCACAAGGCGGAGAGAAAGGAATAGAAAAAGAACTTATACTTGAACTTAAACTTCTTGCTGATGTTGGACTAGTGGGCTTTCCGAACGTTGGTAAATCAACAATACTTTCAATGGTAACATCTGCTAGACCTAAAATTGCAGATTATCATTTTACAACTCTAGAGCCAAACTTAGGTGTGGTTAAAACAGAATATGGTGATAGTTTTGTAATTGCTGATATTCCAGGAATAATTGAAGGAGCCAGTTCAGGAGTAGGACTAGGGCTACAATTCTTACGCCACATTGAAAGAACAAGATTATTGCTACATGTAATAGATGTATCAGGCTCAGAAGGCAGAAACCCTGTAGAAGACTTTAAAACCATAAACAAAGAACTAAAAAAATACAGTAAAAAATTAGCTTCAAGGAAACAGATAATTGTGGCAAATAAAGTTGATGCAATGCAAGATGAAACTTTATATAATGAACTACAAAAAATGGCTAAAAGGGGAAATATAGAGATTTTTAAAGTATCTGCAGCAACAGGTGGAGGACTAAAAGAATTATTTAAACATGTTGCAGAAGAACTTAAAAAATTACCAAAAGAAGACATTGTTGAGGCAGACGAAAAAATTGTATATACATTAAAAGAAGAAAAACAAGGCTTTGAAATTAAAAAGGAAAATGGCGAATTTGTAGTATTTGGACCTGATGTTGATAGACTAATGGCAAGAGTAAACTTAGCTGATAATGAATCTATGTATTATTTTCAAAAAATGCTTGCAAATTTAGGTATAAATGATGCACTAAAAAATGCAGGTGTTCAAGATGGAGATACAGTAAGGTTTAATGATTGGGAATTTGATTGGTATAATTAAAAATAGTGTCAAAAAAATAGAAGTATTCATACTATATAGTGGAGGTATAGTATGAATACTTTATTAATTTATCTTGCATTTCCCGTTGCAGTAATAATATTTTCAATAGTTTTAGAAAAACTACTTAATAACCCAATAATTGTTGCGGCCCTTATCTTTGCTGTATTTTTAGTTGTAACATTTGCAGCCTTTGATGAAGACTTCTTAATAGCAACATTTGCGTACACTATTTTATCTTTTATAACTGCTCTTATAACAAAACTTTTGTGTGAAAAAGAAGAAAATGAACATAACCTTTGTGATATACTAGAACAAGCACTTGCAAACAATTCTGATAATAATAGTGTGTGTGATACAGTTGAAGATTTGTTAGGAAATAACACAAATAACAATTCCAATACTAGCAATTGTGGTTGTGGATGCAGTAGATACAGAAGATGAAAAATGTTAAAAAAATGTCATATTTTTGTAACATAAATGTAATATTACAAATTCCTATTTTATATTGACAAGAGATTATTATTAATATAAAATAGGAATACAATTTAAGTTAAGACATTAAAGCTTACACTAAAGATTTTTTATTCAAACCTATCAAAGTCTCTTGATTGTAGCGATACATGGTCTCTACAATTTCCCAAAAGCAATTTTAATAGGTCAATTTTAAACACAAAAGGTTCAAAAAAATATGTAACAAATGATATTAAAAAATAAAAAACAAAAAAGGGAGCGATTTACAATGCAAGTTATTAAAAGAGATGGAAGAATATCAGAATTTGATGAAGAAAGAGTCATCAAAGCAATTACTTTAGCAATGTCAAACACACCAGGGGGAGTAGACATTGATTTAGCTACAAGAATAGCAGATAGTGTACGTAACCAAATAAAGGACAAGGTACAAGTATCAGTTTATGAAATTCAAGATTTAGTTGAGAAGAAATTAATGGGTTCTTCAAGAAAAGAAGTAGCTCAAGTGTATATCACATATAGATATAACAGAGACATAGCGAGAAAATCAAAATCAAAAGATATGTTTCTTGAAATTATAGAAACAAAATCTAATGATATAACACGCGAAAATGCAAATATGAATGCAGATACACCAGCAGGTATGATGATGAAGTTTGCAAGCGAAACAACAAAACCATTTGTTGATGATTTTCTATTATCAAATGAAGCAAGAAAGGCTGTAAAAGATGGTTATATACATATACATGATAAAGACTATTACCCAACAAAAAGCTTAACATGTATACAACATCCATTAGATAAAATATTAAAAAATGGCTTTAGAGCAGGTCATGGTAGCTCAAGACCAGCAAAAAGAATTGAAACAGCAAGTATAATTGGTTGCATTTCACTAGAAACGGTTCAAAATGAAATGCATGGTGGACAAGCAATTCCAGCATTTGATTATTACCTAGCACCATATGTAAAAGCAACTTTTATAGAAGAATTAAAGAAAATAGGAAACGTTGTAGATGAGGATTTATCTAAATTATATGATTATCAAGTCAAAGATTATATAAAAGCTGAAACAAAGAACTTGAAAGGTGAGAAAAAATATATACAACTTGCAATAAATAATACAGTAAATAGAGTACATCAATCAATGGAAGCATTTATTCATAACATGAATACAATACATTCGAGAGGTGGAAACCAAGTTGTATTTAGTTCAATTAATTATGGTACAGATGACTCTCCAGAAGGAAGATGTATAATAAGAGAAATGCTTCTTTCAACAGAAGAAGGTGTTGGAAATGGCGAAACTCCAATATTCCCAATTCAAATTTGGAAGAAAAAAAGAGGCATTAATTATTTACCAGAAGATAGAAACTATGATTTGTATAAACTAGCTTGTAAAGTAACTGCTAAAAGATTTTTCCCTAATTTCTTAAACCTTGATGCAACATTTAATCAACATGAAAAATGGAAAGCAGATGATCCAAACAGATATTATTATGAAGTTGCTACAATGGGTTGCAGAACAAGAGTTTTTGCAAATAGACATGGCGAAAAAACTTCAGTAGGAAGAGGAAATTTATCTTTCACAACAGTTAATCTAGTAAAAATAGCTATAGAATCTGCAAAAGAAGCTCAAGCAAACTTAAGAATGAATTTTGAACTTGGAAAAGACAGCGAACAATATATGACAGAAAAATACAATAAAGAAGTTAAAAAGATATTCTTAAACAAATTAGAAGCGTATACAGATATAGCTGCAAGACAATTATATGATAGGTATAAATTTCAATGCACAGCAGTTGCAAAACAATTTCCACTATTAATGTCTGGTTTATGGCAAGATAGTGAAAAACTTCATCCAGAAGATAGAGTTGAGGATGTTTTAAAACATGGCACATTAAGTATAGGATTTATAGGATTAGCAGAATGTTTAACAGCACTTACAGGAAAACATCATGCGGAATCTGAAAAATCTCAAAAATTAGGAATTGAAATTATAACTCAAATGAAGGAAGCTTGTGACAGATATTCTGAAAGATATGATTTGAATTATACATTACTTGCAACTCCAGCTGAAGGCTTATCTGGAAGATTTACAAAAATGGATAGAAAAGAATTTGGTACAATAATAGGTGTAACAGATAGAGATTATTATACAAACAGCAACCATGTTCCAGTATGGTATAAATGTACAGCAGAGCATAAAGCAAAAATAGAAGCACCATATCACGAACTAACAAATGCTGGTCACATATTCTACATAGAGCTTGATGGGGATGCAACACATAATCCAGATACAGTAGAAGCTGTTGTAGATTTAATGGATAAATATAATATGGGTTATGGTTCAATAAACCACACAAGATCAAGATGTCTAGATTGTGGCTTTGAAAATGCTGATGCTGATTTAAAAGAATGCCCAGTATGCCATAGCGAAAACATAGATACAATACAAAGGATTACAGGTTACCTAGTTGGAACAACATCGCGTTGGAATAAAGGAAAATTAGCTGAATTACATGACAGAGTAACACATGGTACAAGCAATAAATAATTATTTTGAGGGCAGGTTTAATCCAGCCCTTAAACCAAGGCATGAGGAGAATGATATAAAATGAAAATGGCAGGTTTTTATGATGAAAGTATTTCAAATGGTGAAGGATGGAGAGCTGTACTTTTTGTAAGTGGTTGCCCACATCACTGTCCGGGTTGCCATAACAAAGAAGCACAGGACTTTAGTTATGGAGAAGAATTTAATGAGCAAGACTTATTAGATAGAATAAAAGAAAATTCAATTCTAAAAGGAATTACAATTAGTGGAGGAGAACCACTTTGTAAGGAGAATATAAACACAGTTCATAAATTCATTAAAGATGTTAAAACAATTAAACCAAACTTTAATGTATGGTGTTATTCTGGGTATACTTTGGACCAGTTACTTGCAAGAAATGATGCAGATACAAATGAATGTCTAAAGGATATAGATGTATTAGTTGATGGACAATTTGTTCAAGCCCAAAAAGATCCAACGCTAAAATTTAGAGGTTCATCTAATCAAAGAATTTTGGATGTAAAAAATAGTCTAAAAAATAATCAGTTTGTTGAATATAAAATTTAATTGTTTTTAATATTATTTTAATATATCTTAATATATAATTTATTAGAATTTAATAATGAGAAAGGAATTTTATTATGGAAGAAAAAGAAAAAAACAGTAAGAAGTTCATAACAAAGGAGATTATAATTTCAGCAGTTATAGGCTTGATAGTGGGAATTATCCTAACATGTGTAGTTTGCTTAATAGCAAGGACAAGAGGAATGGCTAGCTTAAGATACGGAAAAGATACAATAGCAAGTGTCGCAGGAAAATCTATATTAACAGAGGATGTATATGAAAAAGTTAAATCTAATTATGGTTTAAGTGCACTCATTGATCAAGTTGATAAAGCAATATTAAATGATAAATACACTTTAACAGAAAAAGAAGAAGAAGAAGCTAAGGAACAAGCTGATTATTATTTACAATATTATACACAAGCAGGTTTAACAGAACAAGAATTTTATGAAAAGAATGGTTTTTCTAATTATGATGAATTTTTAAATGATGTAAGAGCAAGTGTAAAATCTAATAAATATTTATATGATTATTTAGAAGGTAAACTTGAGGAAGGTGCAGTTCAAAAATATTATGATGAAAATAAAGATTCAATAGAAACATATGATTCTGAACATATATTAGTAAAAATATCAGATACTGTTACAGATGAGCAAGCGTTGGCATTAGCAAATGAAATAATAGCAAAACTAAATGAAGGAAAATCATTTGATGAGGTAGTAGAAGAATATAAAGACCAAATAACACATGAAGAATTAGGATATCAAGGAAAAACGGCATCACTTGAACAAGCTTATATAGATGAATTAGTTGCATTAAACGATGGGGAATACAGTAAAACTCCAATAAAAACCAGTTATGGTTACCACATAGTTCATAAATTAGCAACATCAACATTGGAAGATTTAAGAGGAACAATAATTGAAACTTTATCAACAGACATGCTAACGGATGATAGTAGCTTATTATATAAAGCATTTGTTGAATTAAGAAAAGAAAATAACCTAGAAATATATGATGAACAACTAAAGAAACAATATGATGAATATTGCATAGAACTTTATGAAACAGAAGAAACAGCTTCTTAAGGTTATAACCCCAAAGTTTTAAAAAACTCTGGGGTTATTGTAATTTTAGCCTTGACATTTTATATAAAAAAGATTAAAATAGAAAAAGAGTATATTAGACGGTCGCATGTAAAATTCGCAAGGGTCTACATGAGGAAAGTCCGGGCTCCATAGAGCAATGATGCTGGATAACGTCCAGTGAGGGAAACCTTAAGGAAAGTGCAACAGAAAATAAC
>CAZTBY010000047.1:0-7965 GCA_964612395.1 uncultured Clostridium sp.
TCAAATTCTATTGTTTGCAAAGCTGTTTCAATGTAATGTTCTTCTCCGTTTGAATATACAAAAATTTTATTTTCCACTTCTGTTATTTCTTGTTTTAAGTTGAAGCTGATTTTTGGTATCTTTAATTTGTCTGTTTTACTAAATGATTTATTTCCTTCATATTTACTTGATTTTTCAGTTATACCTTTAAATATATCTCCAAAATTATTTTCCGTGTTTCCTCTTGAAATTATTACTTCATCATTTTGTTTTGTTTTTAGTTTTATTGCAAAATCGCTGCTTGAGTTGTAATACAATACTTCTACTTGGTCTCTTACAACTTCCTTTGTGCTTGAGTTAATTCCAAAATATTTTACATTCTTGTATTTTCCAAAGTTTCCATTGTCTAATTTGGTGAATACTTTTGGAAATTCAAATTGTTTTTTAAGCATTACATATAGGAAATGGTCTCCTTCTTGTCCGTCTTTCCAATTAAAGTCGTCTAAAATACTACTTGTTTCATTGAATTTATCTTTAATTGCTTTTTCAATTTGTTTTTTTAATTCTAGCGTTGGAGTTCCATAAACTTTGTAATAACTGTCTTCTGATAAGTAAGATGTGTTAAATGTTCCTTTGTTTAGGTTGTCTACCATCTTTGGTTGTGGAGTAAAAACAATATCTTGTTTTGCTAAGTCATTTCTTAAATCATTCCATATTAAGTTAAATGTACCACACCATGCTGTGTTTGATGTAATTTCATCCTCTAAAGATGTTACTATACTTAATTTTGTATTGACTTTTGCCGGCAGTGCATATTTTCTTCCCCATGTGCTGAAAATTACTGGTTTGTTGTTTTTCATTCTGTTTAAGTCGATTAAAAACATTACGCCCATTATAATTGCGACTATAATTAAGATTGCAAGTATGATTTTTGTGGATTTCTTCATACAAATCACCTTTTACCTTTCTTTTATAATACTTTTTTTACGTGCTAATAGTTTCAGTTGTTTGTATTATATATTAATCTCACATGGAAAGCAAGTTAGTAAATTCGCACATATTATGTTGACTTTTGTTATATATTTTCTTCTAATAAGAGTTGTTCGTCTAAGTTTTTTAAATAGATTTTGTTTTCATCTATAAGTAAATATGTGTGCTCTGAACCGTTTCTTGGTCTTGAGATTGAGCCTGGATTTGCAAATATTTTGCCATCCTGTTTTGTTATCATTCCATAATGTGTGTGACCACTTAGGAATATGTCTCCACAGTATTCTGGTAGGTGATATTTATTATATAAGTGACCATGTGTTAGTGTTATAACCTTTCCGTTTAGGTTGATGTGCCTTATGTCTAGTAATGCAAATTGCAATAAGTCTTCTATTTTTTCATTATCACAATTTCCTCTTACTGCAGTTATTTCTTTTGAGTATTTGTTTAATAGGTCTGCGACTTCGTCGTCGTTTATTGTGCTGAAATATCCGGCAAAAGTCGCCTAAGATTAGAAGGCATTTTGCTCCTTCTTTATTGTATATTTCTAACATTCGTTTTAAGTGTTCAATATCTCCATGGATGTCGGAAATTACTAGGGCTTTCATGAAATTCACCTTTCTTTATTTTTATTAATTATGATTTTATATCTGTTCCATTATTTCCAAGTATCATAACTCCACCTGTGGATTCTACTGTTTTCGTTGCCATTTCTTTTATCTGACTATATGCTTGATCTAATTTTTCTTGCATTGATACCTTTTCTCCATTTGTTTTTTCAACTTCTTCTAATGTTTCTATTTTATCTTTTTTCTTTCTATTATGTTTTCATAATCTTTTTTTAATAATTCCATTGTATATTTATTTTCTTTTTCTATTTCTGCAGTTGCTTCTTTTTTGCCTCTTACATATTCCTTTTCTAATTCTTCCTTTCTTTCTCTCTTTCCTGTTTTTGTATCAAGTATAACTTTAGTTTTCATATTTTTTCTTAGAAAAACTAATGTCTCCTCTAGCATTTGTTCTATTGTTCCCTCAACCCTCTTGTTATCATCAAATCTTTGTCCAATTTCTCCAACTTCTCCAAGTTCATTTCCTGGAATAACTGCACATGCGACAAACAATTGAGGATAATAAGCTTGAGGATATTCTCCAAACACCATTGTTCCTGCTAATGTAGGATATATATTTCCATCATTATTATCGGTAATACCACATAATTTCAAAATCTTTTCTTCATTATTTTTTGAAAAATTAGGTTTCTCTTCTTTAACTTTCTTTAAGTATACATCTAAATCATCTCTATTTAAATCTTCTAATGAAGCTCTTTTATTTGGTCTTACATCCTCTCTAATACCATCATTATAACTTTGTAATGCATAAATTTCATAATTTGTCATTACTTCATCCCTATCTCCTACACGAGTATATGAACCTTTTACCAAGCCTTTTGGTTTATAATAACATGGTTTCTTATTTTGTAATATTTCTTGTATTTCTACTGCTAAAATTTTTTTACCATTATACTCTATTGGCAAAAATTCAGGTCTAACAACAGGTTCCATTGCATCACTACATAAAGCTGCCACTTTCTTTTGAAGGTCATTAATATCATATACTCCTGATATTTCAAAATCATTCTCTTCATCAATTCCGAATATTATTGTTCCTCCATATTTATTTGAAAAACTTGAAACAGTGTCATAACATTTCTTAGGGAAATCTATATTTGCAGCTTTTGTTTCTAAGTTAACTGTTTCAGTTTTAAATTTGTTTATAAACTCTATTTTTTCAATAATATCTTTTTGATTCATATTATTCTCCTTATTATTTTATAACTATTTTATCTACATTATACTACTTTTTTTCTTTTTTCCAAATATTTTAAAGCAAATTTATTAAATATATTTATTTTTGTCACTTAACACTTGACTTTTCATCAATTGTAAGTGATTAATAACAACAATTTTAAGGAGGTATCTTATGGATAGTTTAAGAATTGTAAAAGACGATTTATTAAAAGATTGGCTTTACTTTAGAGATGAGAATTTCTGCTCACTTGTTAATGCAGAAGATAGAAAACATATGATTAAGTTTGATGAAATTTCTGATAGTATTTTAAAAAGTATTCCTAAACAAAATAGACCTTTTGTCCAAAAACAATTGAATAAACTTGATGATAATGTTATGGATTATATAGGCTATTGGAATGAAAAGTATTTTAGAAATGGTTTTTGTGATGGTATTGAACTTATTGTTGGGAGCACAAGATAATGGATAAATTATATGTAATTAAAGGATTTTATATCAACAAAACAATTTATTATGTTTCAACTGAAAACTCTTCGAAGACAAATTTACCAATATGGAAGGTTACTGATAATATTGAATAGGCTACTAAATATTCTAATCTTGATATTGCTATTTCTGATTATAAGGATTTAAAATGTAATCTTTTTAAAGTTTATCCTGTTTGCCCTATTTGTAATATGGATTATTCAGAACATTCTGCTATTTCTAGAGTTGATAATTCTACAGAAATTTGTCCAGGTTGTGGATTGAAGGAGGCTTTAGTTGAGTTTGTAAATAGTAAAATTTAGACCAAGGATTTTTCCCTGGTCTTTGTATTTTTATTTCATTTTTTAAAAGTTGTTGTCTACTGGGTTTCCACGTTTTCGCAAGCATTTTTTCCATTTTTTTCACATTTTCGCAAGCGAATTTGTCATTTTTTTCACGTTTTTGTAAGTTTTAGTATTTTATACTCTTACTATTTTGATAAAATTACCACTGCCACAAGGACATTTTATCTCTTAAAAGCGTTATTTTTATAAAAATGTCGGTAATAAGCGATATTTTTCAAGTCAATTTTTTTGATTTTTTTGACCTATGCATTTTTACTGGTCAAATTTTTTGATTTTTTTGACCTATGGATTTTTATAAGTCAATTTTTTTGATTTTTTTGACCTATATTTTTTTATTTTAAAAATAAATCTGTATACTTTTGAAACTTAAATATTTGATTTCTAGTATATCCTGTAGTTTCAACTATAATCTCTTTTTCCATAAAATTATTAATTATATTCTTTATTGTACTTTCTGTAATACCAGTTAATTCTGATAATTTTTTACGGTTAATTGCAGGTTCATCATATAAAACTTCTAGTACCTTTTTGGCATTTTCTGGTTTTACAGACATAGTCATAATTACTTCATTCATTTCTCTTGTAAATTCAACTACTTTTCTAAATTTTTCTTTAGCAGTTTTTGACGTTTCTATTATTGCTTCTAAGAAAAATTTAATCCATCCAATCATATCATTATGTGTTCTTACTCTTGTTAAAGTATCATAGTATGTATCTTTATTTTTTTCAATATAATCAGATATATACAAACAAGGTTTGTCCAACATTCCTTTACTTTGAATGTATAACGGTATCAACAATCTACCAATTCTCCCATTACCATCTAGAAAATGTCTGAAAGCGAATTTAAAATATTTGAGAAAGCATTTGAATTATTTAAGGGTGCATTCTACGATATGGAAATAGAAGAAAAGCTATTTTATTATAAAGAGGGAAAAAAAGATGGAATGCTACTTATGAAAGATTTATTTAAATAGCTATGTATGATTCTATATTAATATAGAGTCATTTTTATTTTAAAATATTCAAATTATACTTACTTCAAAAATATTTATAATAAATAGCAACTTTTTTTATTTTTTTTACATCTATAATATGGGTGATTATAAATATGTATAATACAATTATTATTGACGATAATATTCACTTTGTAAAAAATTTTATCGAAATATTATCAAAAGAAGTAAAAAATGTAAGAGTAACTAATATTGCAACAAATGGAAATGAAGCAGTAGAAAAAATAAAATCAGGTTTTGTCGATATTGTATTCTTAGATATAGATATGCCTGAGTTGAATGGTATTGAGGTACTAAAAATGTTAAATTCATTAGATTTGTTTCCTTTACCTCTCATAATTATTATATCCGGTGAAAATAAATATTTCTCCCAAATTTACAATAATTCATTAGTTAATACTATTATATATAAAGGAATTGGAATGGATGCAATTATAGATAAAGTCTGTAATATTATAAATGACTTAGAATTAAAAAAAGAAGAAGAAGCATATAGAAAAAAAATCACAACAGAATTAAAGGCACTTAACTTTAATTTAACCCATAACGGAACAAATTATTTAAGAGAGTCTATAGAAATAATTAACTCTTGCAGGAATCAAGAATTTATTAGTAATTTAGAAAAAAACATTTATCCTATTATTGCAGCAAAACATCAAAAAAGTGTTCATACTATAAAATCAAATATTTTAAAAGCTATAAACTATATGTATAGAGAGTGTGAAATAAGCAAATTAAAAGAATATTTTTATTTTGGTATTGATAAAAAGCCAACTCCGAAATTAATTATTTTTACAATTTATAATAGAATATACAAATAAAATTCCTCTTTTTTCCCTTTTTTGATAAAAATTATACAATTTTTGTTAAAATTGTAAATGAATATCGAAAGATATTTATAAAAAGCGAAGGGGCATCTTAATGAACAGGAGGAATATTGTCATGAAAAAAAATTTTAAACGCATCCTTGGTTTAGTCCTTGCATTGTGTCTTGTATTCAGTTGCTCAGCTGTTAATGCATTTGCTGCTGAAAACTCGGACGGTGCAAACGTCCCTTCTACATGTGCCTACTTTGGCCCGTATAATTTTACAGTCAACGGCGGAACAAATACTGGCTCGACCAGATATCACGATGGCGATTATATGGCCTTCGAAATTTCTGCAACTTCAAGTACAGCAAGTAACGTTGAAGTTGAGGTTCACGTTGTCGGTTATAAAACCTATATTTTTACAGTTCCCTGTAATGGCGAAACTATAAAGTATGACTGGATTTACATGGGCTCTGTTGGTAATCATGGTGTATATTTTGTTGAGAAATGTGGAAACAGCACGATTACATTTAATCTCGTTTCATATAGCTGGTACAGCTAATTAAAAACCGGTTTTAGCCCCTTTGCTTTTAAGTGTAGATACAATAGTGTCTACACTTTTTTCTATAAAAAAATAGCTGGCATTCATTTGCCAACTATTTTTAACTATAGTTTCTATTTTTCTATAATATAACTTTCAGTATAATTTCCTAATTTTTCATTTTTAAACTCAAGTTGTAAATTATAATTTTCAGTACTTGGATCTATATCTAACCAAATAAAATATTCTTTAACAACTCCATTATCAATATTAGTTGGTATAATAGAATTAACCTTGTAATATATTTTGTTATTTTCTATATCTGTTAATTTTATATCAAAAGCATCTGTACTATTATTTATAATTGTAATTCCCATTCCTGAAGTAGTTAATACAACATCTTTTATATCTGTTTGTTCTGTTTTTCCATTATCTTTAACAGTATATTTTATAGAACTATCTTTATTTATTTTATTATTTAAGTTTATAGAAAGTTCAAAATTTTCCTTAATATCTTTAAATACAACATTACCATCAGTAACATTATATAATCTTATACCATCAAATTTAATAATAAATTTTTGCAATTCAGGTCTATTCTCAATACAGCTTAATATAATACCTTCTGTTATATTATAATCTGCTTTACTAATTGTATAATAACCCATAGCCTTAGCAATATTTTTTGAGTTCTCACTTTCTAATTCACTATCTACAAAAACTTGATTTCCTTTTTCATCAAATATTTTTAAATTTATAAAAGACAAACTATCATATTCACTAATATTAAATTTTGTTTTGAAATCGATTGATAACAATATATTTATATCATCAATCATTAGATAATTCGCTTTGTAATCTACTTCGCTGGCAGATATGTACTCATTATCTATTGGGATATATTCATTTTCGTTTAAAGATTCTTGTAATACAGTATCACCAATTCCTATTGATGTTAAATTAAATATCTTACTTACATAATTTGATATATCCTTTGCAAATACGATTCCTGTAGTTAAAGTCGCACAAGCACAAGCAGCAGCCACTGTTTTAAATATTCGATAACTATTTTTTCTTTCGTTTTTATAAAGTTTTTTTGATGTTTTTAAAATTGTTTCCGTAAATTTTCTTGGAACTTCAAGTTCCATTTTTCTTTTATTATTCATTAACAACCTCCTTAAAATCTTTTTTTAATTTAGACTTTGCTCTTTTTATAATGCTTTTTATAGTATTGTCTTTTATATCAAGTATTTCTCCAATTTTTTTGGATGTATATTTATTTTGAAAATAGAGTATCAAAATTATTTGTTCTTTCTCTGTTAAACCTTTTAACATATCATAAAAAATAATTTCATCTTCAGACTTTTCGTTATCATGTATAAGTATATCATTGTAGTCATCAAGATTTAATGCAATTACTTTGTTCTTTTTGTTGTATATTTTTTTGCATTCGTTTATCAATATTGATGTTATCCAACTTTCATATGATTCAGGCTTGTTTATCTTATTAAGGTTGTTATATACTATAATCATTGTTTCTTGTATAGCATCACATGCATCAAACTCATTCTTAAGTCTATTATATGCAATGCGATATAACTTTTTTTGCAGCTGCAAAAAAATTAAAGTAAATGCATTTTGATCTCCTTCTATTGCTTTTCTGATAGTTTCCTCCATATATTACTCCTATAAATTTTTCTTAATAAAAATGATATCATAATATTAACTAAAATAGAACTTTCTACTAATTAGTATCTACTCGTTAGATATTATATTATAAAAAAAAGTTGCATAAAAAAAATATTTTCATAAAAATATTTGAAATATATTATATACAACAATTTTCTATATTCAAAATAACTTCATCATAACTCTTTATGAAAGATTGATAACATTGTTATTTTATGGTAAAATGTTAGCGAAACAAATAGTAATTTGGGATAGTGTAAAGTAATCTATGAAAAAATAGATTATGAAAATATTATCAAAAATTT
>CAZTBY010000048.1:0-7609 GCA_964612395.1 uncultured Clostridium sp.
CTTACATAAATATATCCCTTATTTGCTCCTACACTATATCCTGCTATCATCATTGCTTCTAATACACAATGTGGATCTCCTTCTAAGATACTTCTATCCATAAATGCTCCTGGGTCTCCCTCATCTGCATTACAAACAACATACTTTTGGTCACCTTTTGCTATTCTTGTAAATTCCCACTTTTTACCCGTTGGAAAGCCTGCTCCACCTCTACCACGAAGACCTGAATCTGTAACTTCCTTAATTACTTCTTCTGGTGTCATTTCAAATAAAACTTTTTCTAATGCCTTGTATCCATCAAAAGCTATATATTCATCTATGTTTTCTGGGTCGATTATTCCACAATTTTTAAGAGCTATTCTTTTTTGCTTTTTATAAAAATTTAGTTCGTCCAATTGCTTTACTGTTCTTTCGTCGATGTCTTGGCACAAAAGTCTTTCTACAATTTTTCCTTCTACAATGTGTGTGTTTATTATTTCTTCGCAGTCTTCTGGTTTAACATGTGCATAAAAAACATCTTCTGGTCTTATTATTACTATTGGTCCCTTTGCACACAAACCAAAACACCCTGTTTGAATCACTTTTACATTTTCAATGTTTTTCTCTTTTAATATATTTCTAAAATTCTCTATTATTTTAGGAGATTTTGAAGATGTACATCCTGTCCCATGGCATACTAGTATATGTTTTTCTGTTGTATTTGCTTTTAAATTTACTCTTAAATCTAATTCTTCTCTTTTTGATTTTCTTATTTCGTGTATTTGTTCTAGTGTTTTCATATTATCCACCTCTCTTGTTTTATTCTTTTAACATATATTCGTCTATTACTTTATCTAATAATTCTGGTGTTGCATTTCCATATACTTCATCATTTACTGTAAAGACTGGAGCCAAACCACAAGCACCAATACATCTTGTTGCTTCTATTGAAAATTTACCATCTTTAGTAGTTTGACCAACATCAATACCTAGCTTTTCCTTTAATCTATCCAAAATTTTTTCTGAACCTTTAACAAAGCATGCAGTTCCAAGGCAAACTGAAACATTGTATTTTCCCTTTGGTTTTAAGCTAAACCTTGAATAAAATGTTACAACACTATACACTTCTGCCATTGTTAAATTCAAGTATTTTGAAATTTCTAGTTGTGATTCTTTTGATATATATCCAAAAACTTCTTGAAATTCATTTAGAATTTGTATTAGATTACTTTTGTCTTTTTCATATTTGGATAATATCCTTTCCATTCTTTCATCTTTGTGGGCTTCCCCACAGCAACATTCACAGCTCATATTATTCCTCCTTCAATTAATACTTTTATATTGCAAATTTTAATAGCTTCATTATATCAAAAAAGTATGCAATTACACCTTTTTTATTTATCTGCTCTGTTGTTTTTATTGGTATTTCTTCTATTATTTCTTCTCCTAATTTTACTGTTATTTTACCAACTTCTGTATTTGCTGGTAGTGGTGCTTCAAACGCTTTTGTATACGTTGTTTCAAGTGTAATTGTTTCGTTTGTCTTTAGTGGGTATTTGGTATATTTTGCTTGGTCTAAATATACTTCTGGGCTCGTTGTAACACCTTTTCTAACTCGAATTCTCTTTAAGTTTACTTTTTTCCATGATAAATATTCATTTTCTACTGCTTCCTCCAAGTCGAATAATTTATAGTTTTTGTATGTGTACTCTATTAGTTTTATTGAATCTTGTGTTCTTATTTTTCTGGTATCTGCTCCTAAAACTACTGTAATTATATCGAAACCATCTCTGGAAGTTGATGTAACTAAACACCTGCCGGCCTTACTTGTATACCCTGTTTTTACACCATTTACGCCATCTAAGTATCCTAAAAGTTCGTTTGTATTTGATATTACTTTCACTTTTCCATTTATTCTTACCGTATATTCTTTTGTTGAAACAACTTGTGTTATTTTTGAGTTCTTAAGTGCATAATCCGTTATTTTTGCAAGCTCTAGAGCTGTTGTATAGTGTTCATCTCTGTCTAGGCCATGTGGTGTAACAAAATGTGTATTGGTTAACCCTAAGCTCTCTGCTTTTTGGTTCATAAGTTCTGCAAATTGTGAAACGCTCCCTGCTATGCTTATTGCAATTTGAACAGCTGCATCATTTCCTGAGCATAACATTAACCCATAAAGTAAATCGTTATATGTAATCTTATCTCCTGTACTTAATCCTAGCCTTGAACCTATTGTTGTGGCAGCTTCTTTAGATACTGTTACTTCTTCATTTAATCTATCTATTCCAATGTTTTCCATCATTACTATTGCAGTCATAATTTTAGTTGTACTTGCCATAGGAACTTTCTGGTTTTCATCTTTTCCCCAAAGTACTTTTCCAGAACTTCTATCATAAACTACTGCATATCTTGAAAGAATTGATAATTCATTTGAATCCTTAACCTCTTGAACTGCTTCATCAAGCCACACATAATCCCAATTGTCTGCAGTCTCATCTTCTTCATATGCAAGGCTTATCGGACTAATACTTAATATTATAATTAATAAAATTATTGATAAAAACTTTTTTAATTTCATTTTAAAATTCACCTTGTATATTTATATTCACATTTATTATTTGATATGAAAATTCTATCATAACAGAAAATTTTATTCAATATTTTTTTCCATTTTCTGTTTACAAATTTTAAAAAAGGTTATATTATATTGTATATTAATGTGGAAAGGATGGTTTATATTATGAGTGAAACTGAAAAGTTAAAAGATTTTTTGTTTAATACAAAAAAATGCGGTTGGGAAACACTTGCAGATAGTATAAAAAATGATGTGATTAAGTTTAGTGATGAATACATTCATTTTTTAAATAGAAGTAAAACAGAAAGAGAAGCTACAAGTTTTATTACAGAAATTTTAAATAAAAATGGCTTTGTTAATATTAAAGATAAAATGATTTTAGTTCCTGGAGATAAGGTTTACTATGTAAATAGAGAAAAATCAGTTTATGCTGCTATTATGGGAAACAAGCCTGTTGAAGCAGGTTTGAACATTATTGGTTCTCATATAGATTCTCCAAGACTTGATTTAAAACCAAACCCATTATATGAGGATAATGGATTTGCATATTTTAAAACACATTATTATGGTGGTGTTAAGAAATATCAATGGACAACAATTCCTCTTTCTATACATGGTGTAATTGTTAAAGCAAATGGAGAAAAAGTTACAATTAATATTGGAGAAGATGAAGCTGACCCAATCTTTACAATTACTGATTTGCTTCCTCATTTAGCACAAGACCAAATGGAAAAAAAATTAAAAGATGGAATTTCTGGTGAAGATTTGAATTTATTAATTGGAAGCATTCCAATTGGAGATGAAAAAGCAACTGAAAGAATTAAACTAAATGTATTAAAAATATTAAATGATAAATACGGAATCACAGAAAAGGATTTTGTAAGTTCAGAACTTGAACTTGTTCCTGCATTTAAAGCAAGATCTCTAGGCTTTGATAGAAGCATGGTTGCAGGTTATGGACAAGATGATAAAATTTGTGCATATACTTCTTTAAGAGCTTTATTAGATACCGTAACACCTGCAAAAACTGCTGTATGTATATTTGCTGATAAAGAAGAAATTGGTAGTATGGGTAATACAGGTATGGAATCTCATGTTTTTGATACTTTCATTTCTGAATTATTAAATAAAACAAATACAAACAGACCTAATTTATTAGATAAAGTTTTCTGTAATTCAAAAATGCTTTCAGCTGATGTTGATGCTGGTTTAGACCCAATATACGCATCCGTTTCTGATAAAAACAATTCTGCATTTTTAGGAATGGGGGTCGGCTTGAATAAATACACAGGAGCTCGTGGAAAATCTGGTGCTTCTGATGCAAATGCTGAGTTTGTTGCTCAAATAAGAAATATTTTCGAGAGCAATAATATTGCTTACCAAGTAAGCGAACTTGGTAAAGTAGATACAGGTGGAGGCGGAACAATTGCCTACATTTTAGCTAACAAAGGTGTTGATGTAATTGACTGTGGTGTTCCCGTTTTATCAATGCATGCGCCTTATGAAGTAACAAGTAAGTTTGATGTTTATGAAGCCTATAGAGCTTATTCAGCTTTTTGGAAAAATTAAGGAAAATTAATTTGTTTTCTATCAATGATTTGAGAAAATGTCCCAAATCATTGACATATGAATTTACCATTTATACTTTTTTATTTAAAATTAGAGGACGACTTTTTTTGTCGTCCTCTAATTTTACTCTTGTTCTTCTTTCTTCACTTCTGTTATGATGTTTTTGTTTCTGTAAATTGGAAGACCTGTTCCTGCTGGAATTAGTTTACCTATAATTACATTTTCTTTTAATCCTATTAGTGAATCTGTTTTTCCTTTTATTGCAGCTTCTGTTAGTACTCTTGTTGTTTCTTGGAATGATGCTGCTGATAGGAAGCTTTCTGTTGCTAGTGATGCTTTTGTAATTCCAAGTAGAACTCTTTGTCCTTTAGCTGGCATTTTGCCTTCTGTTTCTAATTCTGCATTCTCTTTGTTGAATTCATTAATATCTACTAGAGAACCAACAAACATTTTGCTATCTCCGCTATCTTCAACTTTTACCTTTTTAAGCATTTGTCTTGATATTATTTCAATGTGCTTGTCATTAATATCAACACCTTGGTTTCTATAAACTTTTTGTACTTCTGATGTTAAGTATTCAAATACTCCTTGAGGTCCTTTTATTGCTAAAATTTCATTTGGATTTATTGAACCTTCCGTAATTGGATCACCTGCTTCTATATAATCACCCAGTTTTACTTTTAGTTTTGAACCAAAGCTTATTGTATATGTTTTGCTATCGTCTTTACCTGTTACTGTAACTTCTTTTCTCTTCTTTGAGTCTTCTATACTTACTGTTCCAGAAATTTCAGAGATCGTTGCAAGTCCCTTTGGTTTTCTTGCTTCAAATAACTCTTCAACCCTTGGAAGACCTTGTGTGATATCTCCTCCTGCTACACCACCAGTGTGGAATGTTCTCATTGTAAGCTGTGTACCTGGCTCACCAATTGATTGTGCAGCAATTATACCAACTGCTTCTCCAATATTTACTTCTTTTCTTGTTGCTAAGCCCATTCCATAACATTTTGAACAAACACCATGTTTTGTGTGGCAACCTAAAACTGAACGAACTTTAACTTTTGTAATTCCTGTAGCTACTATTTTTTCTGCAAGAATTGGTGTAATTAAAGTATCTTTATCTGCTAAAACTTCGCCTGTTGTAGGATCTTTAATATCTTCATATGGATATCTACCTGTTAATCTTTCTTGTAGTTTTTCTATAATTTGATTTCCATCTTTAATATCTTCTATTTCAATATATTCGTCTGTTCCACAGTCTTCTTCTCTTACTATAATGTCTTGTGATACGTCAACTAATCTTCTTGTTAAGTATCCTGAATCGGCTGTTCTTAAAGCAGTATCAGCCAAACCTTTTCTAGCACCATGTGATGAAATGAAGTATTCTAGTGGATCTAATCCCTCTCTAAAGCATGCTTTAATTGGGATTTCTACGGCCTTACCTGAAGTATTTGCCATAAGTCCACGCATACCAGCAATTTGACGTAATTGGTTCATGTTACCTCTGGCTCCAGATTGTGCCATCATGTATATTGGGTTTAATTCATCAAAGTTATCTTTCATAGCTTCTGTAACGTCATTTGTAGCCTTTTCCCAAATACTAATTACTGAATCGTATCTTTCTTCGTTTGTAATTAAACCACGTTTGTATTGTTTTGCTACTGTTTCAACGTCTTCATCAGCTTTTGCTAATATTTCTTTTTTAGCTTCTGGCACTGCAACGTCTGCAACAGACACTGTTATAGCACCTTTTGTTGAATATTTATAACCTGTAGATTTGATGTAATCTAGTAATTCTGCTGATACATTTAAACCATGTTTATCTATACATTTTGCTATAATTGTTCCTAAGTTTTTCTTTATAACTGGAAAACTAATTTCTAGGTCAAAACAATGGTCTGGATCTGTTCTATCAACAAAACCTAAGTCTTGTGGAATACCTTGGTTGTAAATTAATCTTCCAGCTGTTGTTTCTATTGTTTTTGTAACCTCTTTTCCATCTATTTCCTTTGTTATTCTAACTTTAATTTTGGCATGTAGACCTAAGTCCCCATTTTGGTATGCCATCATTGCCTCATCAACGTCTTTGCAATACATACCTTCGCCTTTTTCACCAGCTACTTCCATTGTTAGGTAGTAACTTCCTAAAATCATATCTTGTGTTGGAACTGTTACTGGCTTACCATCTTGTGGTTTTAACAAGTTGTTTACTGAAAGCATTAAATATCTTGCTTCTGCTTGTGCTTCTGGTGACAATGGAACGTGAACTGCCATTTGGTCACCATCGAAGTCAGCATTGAATGCTGTACAAACTAATGGGTGAAGTTTTAATGCTCTACCTTCTACTAAAACTGGTTCGAATGCTTGAATACCTAGTCTATGTAGTGTTGGTGCACGGTTTAGCATTACTGGATGGTCTTTTATAACTTCCTCTAATATTCCCCAAACTTCTGGATTTAATTTTTCTACCATTCTCTTTGCACTTTTTATATTGTGTGCTAAACCTCTTGAAACTAATTCTTTCATTACAAATGGTTTGAATAATTCTATTGCCATTTCTTTTGGTAATCCACATTGATGTATTTTTAGTTCTGGTCCTACTACGATAACTGAACGTCCTGAATAATCAACACGTTTTCCAAGTAAGTTTTGTCTAAAACGTCCTTGTTTTCCTTTTAGCATATCTGATAGTGATTTTAAAGGTCTATTTCCTGCACCTGTTACTGGTCTTCCACGTCTTCCGTTATCTATTAAAGCATCCACTGCTTCTTGTAACATTCTTTTTTCGTTTCTAACTATAATTTCTGGTGCACCTAGTTCTAATAATCTTTTTAATCTGTTATTTCTGTTTAATACTCTTCTATATAAGTCGTTTAAGTCAGATGTTGCAAATCTTCCTCCATCTAGTTGTACCATTGGTCTTATATCTGGTGGTATAACTGGTATTACGCTTAAAACCATCCATTCTGGTTTGTTTCCTGATAATAGAAAACTTTCAACTGTATCTAATCTTTTTATTAATTTTGCCTTTTTTTGTTCACTAGATTCTGCAATTTCTTTCTTTAATTGATTTGATAATTTCTCTAAATCAACTTTTTGTAGTAATGTTCTTATAGATTCTGCTCCCATTCCTGCTTTGAAAGAACCTTTTCCGTATTTTTCTTCTGCATCATGATATTCTTTCTCATTTAGAATTTGTCCTTCAATTAATCCTGATGTTCCTTTATCAGTAACAACATATGCTGCAAAGTATATAACTTTTTCTACACTTCTTGGTGATATATCTAGTACTAATGCTATTCTACTTGGAATTCCTTTGAAGTACCAAATGTGTGCAACTGGTGCAGCAAGTTCAATGTGTCCCATTCTTTCACGTCTTACTTTTGATTTTGTTACTTCAACTCCACATCTGTCGCAAACTATTCCTTTATATCTTACTCTTTTATATTTTCCACAATGACATTCCCAGTCTTTTGTAGGTCCAAATAT
>CAZTBY010000049.1:0-7481 GCA_964612395.1 uncultured Clostridium sp.
AAATGTACTTGTTTTAGTACTTGCAAGAGATAAAAGAGCAAAAGGAAAAAGTACAATTAGAACCTTAGTAAGTATGTATCTAATGCCATAAGATATAGTAAGGCTTAAAAAGCCAAAACTAATAGAAGCTCTTAAGAAACCGGTCAAAGCTAAATAAACTAAAAGCATTAGTTACAAAATATTCTTTAGGTAAAATATTATTAAGTAAAGAAGAAAAAGAAATATTAACTCCTAAGCAATAGTTGCCAAGTTCACAAATCAAATTAGAAATATGGGAAATTGCCATAACAAGACCAGAACAAATAGCTAGGCTACCATTTATAGCAAAGGCACAAAATAAAAGTTTAAAAACAAATTGAAAAGGTTTTTCAACTTGAGAAAAAGTTAAATGAGAAAGAAGATATGATAAGCCATAAAAGAGTAAAAAACCATAAATAAGTGAATTACAAATTAAATTAATACCAGAATATGAGTTAGTACCAATAATAGTTTCTAGGCTATTTGTAACATCAGGAGTAATAAAAACTAATTTATCCAAAGAAGCATAAATGTTATCATTTATTGATGATATTAAGTTAGATAACATACTATTAATTGCAGAAACTAAAAGATTAGTAATACTAATTTAAATCACCCCTGTTCTCCCTTGCTTACAAGTAGTTGTATAGCAGATAGAATTAAATCAATACATAAAATGAAAGCGTATGAAAACAAACTTCCTCTTATAATTTTCTTACCAGTTCTAAGTCTTTCTTCGTCTCCAAAGCTAAACTTTTTCATAAAAATACCAGAACCTACAGCAACTGCAGCAGCAGGTGTAGATATTCTTAAAAGCCAACTTTCAATTGTTTCAAAAGCACTAGTAATAGTATTTACAAGTTTTGGATATGAACAAAAACTAAATGTGCAAAAACAATTAAGTAATACAAAAGATAAAAATAATGTATAAATAATATAATAAATTTTTTTCACTTTAACCACCTTAAATAATTTTATAATTATCTTTCTTTTTTGGTTTTACATCTTCAAAATATGGCTTTAATATAAGTTTTTGAGGAGGTAAAATCTTTTTACCATTGGAAAGAAAAGAAAGACAAGAAAAAGTTTCCAATTCTTGAGTAAAGAAGTTTGTATCATAAACAAAATCTGAATTAACATATGTGCTAATACTTTCTGAAACATTAGAATGTTTTGAATTCAAAGAGTGAAACACATAATTATAATTTGTTTCTTGTGCATTTTCAGATATGCTTTTAGATGTTTTTGTTTTATCTTCTTTGCCAATTTGTTTTTGAGCATCTTCTATTGTAAAAGTATCATCAGTTCTGTACCAAAGTTTGTTAATTAAATTTTGAACAATTGCTTTTACTGCATATTGATCCTTCAAAGAATTGAGGAGTGAAGTATAGCTCTGTGTTGCAACAATATTTATACATTTAGCCTCTCTACTTTGTGCGAAAAATTCACTATCTGTTGAAGTAACATACTCATGGAATTCATCACAAATAAATGCCGAAGGTTTTATAAAACCTGTTGAAAGCTGTGCCAAAACTTCCGCCTGAAAATCAAGCTTTAAATATGCTGCAACAAGTTTTGAAAGATTTTTATAAACAGCTATATTCATGTTTAAAACTACAATTTTCCCAGATTTAATAACTTCATAAAATCCTGGGAAATTAGATTCTGTTTTTGGGGAAGAAAAAGTATTTTGAATTTCAAAATCAGAAATAAAAACATTTGTCATTCTTGTAATTTCAGATTTCAAAATAGATAAAGTTCTTTCATCTAAATTTTTGTACTCGGTTTCAAAAAATGTAAGAGCAGAATGTAAGTCATATACATTAGAGGTGTCTAAGACTCCGAGATTTAAATAGATTTCTTAAATAGCCTATTTTTTCACTATAGTAATTGGGAGAATTAACTAATTTATGAATTTCTTGAAAGGTTACATATCCATCATTATAAAGTCTGCAAAGCTTAATACACTCGGTTAGAACTTCCTCTGCTTTATCAAGCCAATAAGACTCTGTATTATTTGGAGAAAATAGAGTTAAAACAGTTTTTAAACGATTTGCGAGTACAGCAGGCTTAAGGTTTGGTTTATCAAGTGGATTATATTTGAAATTTCCACCAAGTTCAATAACATACAAATCATCTAATCGATTAAATTCGCTTGTGTACTTTAAAACCTGTTTAAAAAAATTACCTTTAACATCTAAAATAAGCATTCCAAATTTGTTAAAATTATTGTAATTATACTCAATTAATTGCTTTACAAAAGGATACATACTAGAGCTAGTTTTACCACTACCAATAGTTCCAGTAACAAGCATATTTTGATACAAACTCGATTCAGGCAAATAAACTGGAAAGGAGTTTATGGCGGTTTTTCCTATATAAAGGTTAAAACCTTTTTCTAAATTCATATATGGATTTTTCTTATGAATAAGTTTAAAATGTTTATTTTTGAAAATTAGTTTGAATAATGAATTAGAAAACAGAAAACAAACATAAAAAAATGTTATAAAATGAATGAGTTTAATGTAATGCCATGCTATTGGTTTTAGTTTGCAAATATCAAATGGATATATTGCATATGGTATAACAAGACTTTCAGCAAAGTATATTGGCTTGAATAGTTTAAAAACTGGAATGATAAGTAAAAGCGAAAGCAACAAGCTTGCAACAAGTCGTAATAAAAATTTTATGAACTTCAAATGTTCCTCCTTAAGAAATTTCTTTGAATTTTAATTTTGAACCTTGTAAACTATGAAATATATTCATTTCGAAAAAAGAATAAACAGAATAAAATGTTACAAAGATATTAATAATAAAAGATGCAAAGAATAAATGAATTAATATTTTAAAAATCACACCACCTTTCAAATTTTTTATCATTCTACTACATTTTTTTCAAATTGTCTATACTTTTTTTAAAAATTATGTTAAAATATTTCCTATGTGGAAAAACTAAATGTAGAATAAGGAGGAAGAAAATGATTGAAAGAACAACAAAAATAGGCGAATTATTAGAAATAGCTCCAGAAAAAGCAGAAATTTTATTAAATGCAGGAATGCATTGTTTAGGCTGCCCAGCTTCACAAGCAGAAACAATAGAAGAAGCATGTGAAGTGCATGGAATAGATGTAGAAGAACTATTAGAAGAAATTAATAAATAAACAAAAAAACTTGGGATAAATTTTTGTCTCAAGTTTTTTTAGTTTATTGCTAAAATTTTTAATATATTGTATAATGGCAATATATAAATTAGGAGGAATAAAAAATGAGTTTAGAAAGTGAATTAAAAATGCTTCCAAGAGAGAAAATTTCAACAGAAGATGTTTTAAATTTATTAAAACAAAATGGGTATGTTATTCAAGGAGATCTAAAACTAAAACCTCAAGAGGATACCTATTATGATAATTCAGAGCAAAGCCTTAATAAATCAGGGGCAAGCTTTAGAATAAGAAGAAAAAACGATGGAGTAGTTGTAACATACAAAACACCAATAAACTCAAATGAAGGTTTCAAACAAAGAGAAGAAATGGAAGTTGAAATTCCAAGTACATATATTGGAGAAAATGGTAGTATAAATGTAAAAGATGCTATAAGTGTTTTAAAAAGTCAATTTCCAAATGCATTTATACCAGAGGGTTTAGATGTAGTTGTAACAGTTAAAAACAATAGAAATAAAGTAAATGTTCAAACACCAAAAAAAACGGTAATAGAACTTGCATTTGATGATTTAAACATAACAGATGCACATGGTAGAAACTTTGAAATGAAAAATGAAATAGAAAGTGAAATTATATCAGGAGATCCAAATGAATTAAACAATGTTCGCAAAATAATTGGAGAAAAATTTGATGTTCAAGATAATTCATTATCAAAATATTCAAGAGCCATGAAAGAAATGCAAGAACAAAAGGATAACCTTTCTTTAGAGGAGATTACAACATGTGCTATTCTTAGCCACATTATAGATACACAAGAATTTGAAAAACTAAAAAGAAAAGGTCAAATATTATATGATTATAGAGTGAATTTCCCAAAACAGTTGGAATTATCTAATTTTAAAGATCCACAATATTTAATGAGAAGAATATCAGAAGTTAGAAGGCAAAAAAGCTATAACCCAGGAAAGGTGGAAAATCTCAAAGATATGTTTTTATGCTATTTTTCAGATATGGGATATCAACAAGTTGAAAACAAATTAAAAGCCTTCTTAAATAAGAATTATTATAGTGATGAAGCTTCAGCAACAAATAGAATGCTTCATTCACAGCAAGTAATGTTAGTTAGTGGGTTAATTGCTAAAAGCAAAGAGATTCCAGAAGATGAACAACATAGATTATTATGTATGACATCTGGCTTGGTGCATGATATAGGACATGTACCAGGAGCACATGCAACAGAAAGAGTATTAAATCAAATAGATGGCTTTTTTTCACATGAAATAAATGGAAGAAATGTAATAGAAAGAATTGTAGAAGATAAACAAGAAAGCATTATGCAAGCTATAGAAGAATATTATAAAAGCATAGGAAAAAGTTATTCAAAAGAGGAAATAGAAAATTCTGTTCAAAATATTAAAGAACAAATAAAGAAATCTATAGAAGCCCATAGTAGAACAAATAGCGAGAAAAGGGGGAAAGGTGCAGTTGTACAAATACCAAGAGAAGCGGATAAAATCTGCTATGGCATAAGTGATATAGTAGATGCAATTAAATTAAGAAAAAGAAATGGATTAAGCCCATTAAAGCTTTTTGAAGAAGAATGGAAACAAAAGACATCAAACATGTTAGGTTCTGACTTTAGATCAAATGAAATTAGAAGAAAACTAGAAACAATTGAAAATCAAATACAAAAAAAGAATTTTGGAGAAATTGTTACAAATATAGCTAACACTGTTAGAAGAAGAGAAGATAATGATACAGGAAAATGCTATTATGAAGTTGAACAAGACACGTGGAATGTTCTAAATGGAATAATAAAATATGTTGCAGGAAAAAGAGAAACTGGGGAAATTAATACAAACGAAGATAAAATTGCAAAGGTTTCAACGCTCTTTGCAATAAAATTATTTAATCAGGCAATGAAAGAATGCGATAAAAATGAAGAGGAAGCATGGGAAAAAACATTGCAAAAAATCACAAGAAGTGATGATGTAGAACTATTAGAGGAAGTTAAAAGCATTATCCCCAAAGAGGCAGTGGAATATGTGGAACAAAAGGGAGTAATTAGCGAAGAAATAAAAAAAAGAAGCGGAAAAATGGAAGACTATTTTGCTGAAGGAGAAATACTAGATCCAACAGATATAGAAAATCTAGATAACTCCAACAGACAGATTAAACTAATTCCTGATAAAAAATTTGAAGTAACTGATTTACTGCCTTGGCTAGGAAATCAGTGGAGAATAAAAAGACCAGTTCATATAAGAGACGAATATTTTGAAAATAGCAGAAATGAAACAGTTTATTGGAGAGAATATGTAGATGAAAAAAGAATGGACTTAATTATAAAAAAACCAAGAAACAAAGATGGAGTTACTCAAATAGAAAGGGAAAAATATGTTATAAAAGGTGATAATCAAAAATCACGTAAAACAATGATGGGAGAGTTGAAGAAAAAATATCCGGATTTATATAGAAGCATATGTGACAACCCTTTAACATTTGAAATATTAACCAAAAGAACAAACTACTTTAATGATGAAAATGCAACAAATAAAATAACCATAAGCAAAGATGAGGCTTATGCAGTGATACAAGGAATTGATAAGCCAGTTAATTTGCCAGAAATAATTGAAATTGAATGCACAGATAGAACAAAATTAAAAGAGATAAGAAGGAGTATTGCGAATGCATTGAAAGGAATGGGAATAAAATTAGATGATGTTGCAACAAAAGAGACAAAAAGAGATATGGCTATGAATATAAAACAAGCACATATAGCAAAGAAAAAACAGCAACAACAAGAGGAGAGATAATATCTCCTCTTTTACTATGAAGAATCTTGAAGTCTACATAAAAAAATGATATAATATATATGTATTCATTTTTTAGTATTCCTTGCGAGACATCTAAGTATTAAAGCGGGAGACAAATAATTTTAAGGAGGAAATGAATATGAGATTAACCTTTAGAACTGCGGCTGCAACGAACGAGGTCTTCAAACGGTTGTGCTGCCTGAGAAGGTGGACACACTTTGTTACGGAAGACAAGTACAACGAGCTGGCAAAGCAGTCTTTAAACTGCATTACAGCTTTTTTCCTTGCAACATGTGCCGAGCACGAGGGCAAAACTATTATTTGGGAGCGCTTCCCCAAAATTGCAATCTACAGAGCGTTCCAGAAAACCTACGTGTATTTCGATACCCCAGAGTTCATTTTGAATGATATTTGCCGTGAGGGAGATATTGAAGCAGATATCTTTGATCAGACGACCAGGCAAATCATTGCTGAGCAGACTGATGATGCTTTTGCAGATTTTATCTGTGAAGGTATTGGAACGTATGAAGCCAGCATTTACAAAGCCGCAACAAAAATTGCGACGTACATTGAACTTTTGGAAAACCAGAGAAAGATGGACAGTGATTTCAGCCAGAAATACCGTGAAATTATCAAGACGTTGGAAGAATATGAAGATATTCCTATGGTAACTGAACTTTCTAGCGACACTGAACATCCGATGTTCAAAGTGATTCAACATCTTTCCAAGCTACGCAATCAAAACCGGTGGGCAATAAGTGCGTATAACATGGAGTGCTCTGTTTTGGGACACTTGTTTGATACCGCAGTGTTTGCCTACTACATGTCTCTGGAACAAGACATGGAAAATGAAAAGCTGGCAACAAGAATGTTCTTCATGGGAATTTTCCATGATGTTGCCGAGAGTTGGACTAAAGATATTCCGTCTCCTATTAAGGACAGAGTGAAAGGCTTCAGAAAGGCTACTGAAGAGTACGAAAACAAGATGATTGAGGAACACATGTATGATGTTCTTCCTCAGTATGTGTCCAATGCCTTGAGAAAGGTAATGTTCGAAGAGGGAGAAAATCAGGAGTTCCATGCACTCATCAAAGGTGCAGATTATCTCTCTGCAGATAGTGAATGCTGGAGACAGTACAAAGCAGGAAGCAGAGACGAGTACTTTCGGAAGGCAACTTTGAGAAGGAAAGACAGAATTGAAGCAGGTAAGGAAGTTCTAACTCCGGCTTGCGGAGAACTGTATGAGTACTTTGTGAAGTACGAAAAAGGTTTGAATCTCTAATCAAACGGCCACCTAATTGGTGGCCGTTACTATTGGAATTTAAAAAAGTTAGATAAAATTCAAAAAAATTCAAAAAAACACTTGACAGGTAGAGAAAAATGTTGTATTATAGAAAAGCAGTTGTTCAAAACGACTGCTTCTATAATTCGAAAGAGTTATGGGCTATTAGCTCAGGTGGTAGAGCACTTGACTTTTAATCAAGTTGTCCGC
>CAZTBY010000050.1:0-7262 GCA_964612395.1 uncultured Clostridium sp.
TATATGTTAACTCTCTTCCAATTTCTTTGCAAGTTTTATTATCCTTAAAAATTTCATCACAGTATTTTGTATCATGCATTGTTTTGGGAATGAAGTATTTATTGCAATTAGCACATTTTTTTATTTTTATATCATTATCTAAATACAATAATTGTTTAAAAGAAATGAATAATATATTAAGATAATCATCACTAATAAAAGAATATGGAATATTTTTACTTAGAGAGAGTTCTTTATGGTGAAAATAAAAATCATCCATTGTAAAATCTAATTTTAAATCATCAATTCTATAGCTTAAAGATGTTAAATCAAAATTAGGAGAATCATCACTAAAAAGATCAGGAAATTCCGATTTAAAATCATCATCTATACCAGACAAATCATTAATTCTATCTGTTAAAAGGTTGACAAAGCAACCTTGGTAGTAAATAAAGTCATCTACGTATTGGCTATACATTTTTAGGAGTAGTTCAGATAAAGTAGGTTCAGTTAACAATAAAACATCCTTTTTGAAATATTTACTTATATTTAATTTACAATCTTTAAATAGTTTAAATAATAAATCTTTAAAACAATACTTTGTTACAAATCTAAAAAAGTCTTCATCATTTTCTTCATCAAGATCTAAATTTAAAAATTCTAAAAGCAAATTTCCAATAGGTTTTATTTCACAATGATTTATTGAGTTATAAATAAAACCTTTTTTCTTTTCTATAGAATAGTAATTTAAACATTCTAATTTATTATTAATATCAAAAGCAATATTATATATTGACATTTATAACCCTCCAAACATCTACAAATAAAAATAATTTAAAAAAATTTTAATTGTAAGGTTGCATATACTAAAAAAATGTTATACAAGTAAAATATACAATTAAAAACAACAATAATAATTGTATGACTAAATGATAACATAATTAATTATACATGTCAACTATAATTGCATAAAAACTTAAGAAGGGGGGTGATTTAATGGCAATTCAAAGGACAACTTTAACAGCAAAAGAAGCATCTGAATATTTAGGAATATCTTATTGGTTAATAACACAGTTAGTTAAGAAAAATAAAATTCCATATTCAAGAATAGGAAGTAGAATTCTATTCAGAAAAGATGCTCTTGACTTTTACTTAACAAAGCAAGAAGAAAAAGCTATGGGATAGCTTATAAGAGAAAGGAAGGAGGACATGAATAATGTTAAGTGGGTAAAACTATGTACAGATATTTTTTCAAATAGAAAAGTAAAAATACTTTTAAAAGAAAGAGATGGGGACACTTTTTTTAGAGTATGGATACAATTACTTACTATTGCAGGTGAATGTAATAGAAGTGGAGGACTATTTTTAAATGACAACAAGCCATTTACATTAAAAGAACTTGCAAATATTATAGGAAAAACTGAAAAGAAATTTGAAAAAATATTAACAAAAATGATTGAATTAGGAATGATAACCTATGAACAAAATACTTACATTATAAAAAATTGGGGTAAATATCAAAGCATTGATAAACTTGAGAAAATGAGAATTGATAATAACGAAAGGCAAAGAAGATATAGAGAAAGAAAAAAAGAAAAGAGTAACGTTATGCAAATGTTAAATAACATTGATAATAAAGAAAAAGAAATAAGAAAAGAAGGTGAGATAATAAGTGGAATATCAAAATTTCAAGAATTCAATTGATACAAATGATTTTATCAAATGTGAATTTTGTAAAAATAAACTATTTAGAAAACAAATAGAAGTAAAACTAAATTCAAAAGAAAATATCTTTAAAATGGATTATGAAAGATGTAATTGCCAAGAGGCAGTAAAGTACTGGGAGGATTTTGATAAGAAAAAACAAGAATTATTAGAACAAGAAGAAAAATTAAATTATATAAAAGAATTTAATAGAAAAGTAGACAAATTATTTTCACAAAGTAAAATTGGATATGAAATGAGAAATAAAAGTTTTGATAATTTTGATGTTAATTCAAATACTACAGAAATTATAAAAGATATTAAAGAATATACAAAAGATATTATTATGGGAAATGAAAAAAGAGGATTAATTATAATTGGAAAAAATGGCGTAGGAAAAACACACATTGCATGTAGCATTGCAAATGAATTAATTCAGTGTCAGATACCAGTAATATATGGAACACTCATAAATTTATTAAGTGAAATAAAGCATTCTTATGATGAGGAGAGTCAGTTTTCTGAAATACAATATATAAAAATGTATAGTACTGTAAATATGCTGATAATTGATGATTTAGGTAAAGAAAAACCTAGTGCATGGGCTATGGAAAAGTTGTTTACAATTATAAATAATAGATATGAAAATGGATTACCAGTAATAATAACAACTAATTATGATCAAGAAACTTTATTAGAAAGATTATCAGAAAGTGGAGAAATAGAAACAGCAGAATCTATTATTTCAAGACTATATGAAATGTGTATAGGGGTAAATATAGTTGATGAAGATCATAGAATAAAAAGAAAAAAGTTAACAAATGCTGGCACAATTGTTAACTAAAATAAGTTGCATATCAAAACAATTTATATAAAAATTATCTATCTAGCACATAGACAAACACAAAAATGTATATCAAGACAACTTACATATAAATAGTACTATAAAACTTAGTAAAAGTAAAGCAAAACTAAAGAAAAATTAAAGCTGGTAAATTTTAAGTTTATCAGCTTAAAAAATAATGTAGCTAAGTAATTTTTTACTTGCAAGATTCCCATTTGTACTGACAAATGGATAAACATTATAAGGGGCTAACCCCTAAACCCCATTATAATTAGAAAAAAAGAAAGGAAAAAATGAATAAAACAAAGAGGGTGAATTTTAGAATAACAGAAAAAGAATTACAAAAAATTAAAGAAAAAGCAAAGAAATCTAATATGAATTTAACTAAATATTTAACTGTGTGCGGTCTTAATAAAGATATAGTTGTTATACAAAACTTAAAAGAATTTCAAATTGAATTAAGAAGAATTGGAAACAATTTAAATCAATTAACTAGGATGTGCAATGAAGGTATAATAACATGTTTAGAATTAGAAAACATTAAAAAGCAGGTGAATGAAATATGGCAATTATTAAATTTGCTAATACAAAACCAAGTTTAAAAAAATTAATAGAATATGTTTCTAATGTAGAGAAAACAGGTTATATATCAGGAAAAGACTGTATGGCAATTAGTTGTTATGAAGAGATGATTGCAACTAAAATGTTATATAAAAAAGAAGATGGCAGACAGCAATTACATTTAATTCAATCATTTGATATTAAAGATAAAGTCGAACCTAAATTGGCTCATGATATTGGAATGGAACTGGCAAAATATTTTAAAGGACATCAAGTATTAGTAGCAACACATACAGATAAAGAACATATACATAATCATTTGGTAATTAATTCGGTCAATTTTGAAAATGGAAAAAAGATAAATTTAAGTAAAAAAGATTTGGAGAAGATAAAAGAATATTCAAACAAATTGTGTAAAGAAAAGGATTTAAGTGTTATTGAAACAAAATCAAAAGTAAAAGACTTTAAACAAAATGAATATAGAGTAGCCTTAAAAGGTGAAAGTTGGAAATTTAAATTAATAAATGCAATTGATTATTCAATGGAGCGTAGCAGAAACAAATATCAATTTATAGACCAAATGAATCGATTAGGTTATGGAGTAAATTGGAGTAAAAATAGAAAACATATAACTTATATAACACCAGAAAATATGAAGTGTAGAGATATTAGATTACATGAAACAAAGTATTTGAAAGAGGAGATGGAAAAATATTATGGAAGATTTAAAGAGCAGAAATTCAATACAAATGATAGAGAACAGATATATAGCAATAAAGGACGACATTCTAGAACATATATTGGACAAGATGGAAGAGAATTTGTATTTGGTAACGTCAATGGAAAAAGACATTTGGGAAAAGATAAAGTCAATAGATATGACAAAAACGAGCGAATATATTACAGAAAAATTAGAAATAAAATTACAAAAGATGGTGCAAGAAAAACTGAATATGAAAGAGGAGAAAATTCAAAAGAAAACAAAAATGATATACTTACTAGCAGGAGTAATAATAGCATTAATTATAGCTCTATTTATACATTACTTGGTCAAATAGGAAGTTTTGGTGGAAGAAAAAATACTCCAGTAATAAAAGGTTGGAAAAAGAATTTGTCAAAACAAGCAATGAAAGAATATGCCAAAAATAAAGCAAATAGTAGTATGTTTAATTGGGAAGAAGAGATGGAATAAGGATGCTGAAAAGCATCCTTATTTAATAAAAAATGTCGAAAAAAGGTATAAATAAAATTCGACAAAATGTGGAAAATAAAGGAAGAATTGTTGAGTAAAAAGGAAGTTTGTGATATAGTATTATCGAATTAATATATAAATTAGGGGGCAATTTATATGTCTAAAGAATATGAGAGTGAGGCAATGCTTGAAGAAAAATTAATAAAACATTTAGAATTATTAGGATATAATAGGATTAATCTAAAAAATTTAGATGATGTAAAAGAAAATTTTAGAAAACAAGTAAATAAACATAATATAGATGAATTAAAAGGAAAAGAACTATCAGATAGAGAATTTGATAGACTATATACAATGATTACAGGAAAAGGTGTTTTTGCTAGTAGCAAAATATTAAGAGAAAAGCAATGTCTAGAAAGAGATGATGGAGATAAAATATATATAGAATTGTTTAATACCAGACAATGGTGCAAAAACATATACCAAGTTTCAAATCAAATAACCAGTATTACAGGAGAAAAAGAAACTAGATATGATGTAACTCTTTTTATTAACGGATTACCACTGATTCAAATAGAATTAAAAGCACGAGGAAAAACATTAAAAGAAGCAGTAAATCAAATTGAAAGATATAGAAGAACTTCATATAAAGAATTATATAAATTTATTCAAATATATGTTGTAAGTAATGGAGTAAATACAAAATACTTTGCAAATACAGATGGAGAAACAAACTTTGGATATACATTCTTTTGGACAGATGAAGAAAATAACAGGATTAGTAATCTAAGTGAATTTTCAATGTATTTCTTAGAAAAATGTTTTGTGTCTAAAATGATTGCTAGATATATGGTTATTAATGAAACAGACAAACAGTTAATGGTAATGAGACCATATCAAGTATATGCGGTAGAAGCATTGGTAAAACAAGCATTAGAGACCAATAATAATGGATATATATGGCATACCACAGGTTCAGGAAAAACATTAACATCATTTAAAGCAAGTCAAATTTTAGCAAATGAACCAGATATTAAACAAGTCTTTTTCTTAGTAGATAGAAAAGATTTAGATACGCAGACATTCGATGAATTCAATAAATTTGAGCCAGGCTCAGTAGACTTTACAAATAGTACATATAAATTAGTTAAAAATATACAAGACTCAACAAAACCGTTAATTATAACCACGATTCAAAAAATGGCTAATGCTATAAGTAGCCCAAGATATTCAGAATTAATGGAAAAATACAGGGATGAAAAGGTTGTATTTATTATAGATGAATGTCATAGAAGTCAATTTGGAGATATGCATAAAGCTATAAAAATGCATTTTAATAGAGCTCAATATTTTGGCTTTACAGGTACACCAAGATTTCCGGAAAATAAAAGTCAAGATGGGAGAACAACAGCAGATATATTTGAAAAATGTTTGCACAAATATTTATTAAAAGATGCAATAAATGATGGAAATGTATTAGGATTTTCAGTTGATTATTATAAAACAATAGATGCTAATTTAGATAATATAGATTATGTTGAAGTTGAAGGAATAAATACTGAGGAAGCTTATATGGCTGATGAAAGAATAAATAATATTACTGAAGGAATACTCACGATGCATCCATTAAAAACTAATGATATGACATATACCGCTATATTCGCAACTGCTAGTATACCACAATTAGTAAAATATTATGATTGTTTTAAAACTAAAAAAACGGATTTAAAAGTAGCAGCAATATTTACATATGGACCAAATGAAGATTATGAAGGTAAAGATGAACTTTCATGCCAAAGTTTAGAAAGAATTATAAATGATTATAATAAAATGTTTGATACCAACTATTCAGTAAATACATTCGATGGATATTTTAAAGATATTTCAAAAAGAGTAAAAAATTCAGAAATAGATATTTTAATTGTAGTAAATATGTTTTTAACTGGATTTGATAGTAAGAAATTAAATACATTGTATGTAGATAAAGCTTTAAAATATCATGATTTAATACAAGCTTTTTCAAGAACAAATAGAGTAGAAAAAGCAACAAAAACGCAAGGAAATATAGTAAGTTTTAGAACAACGAAAAAAGCTGTAGATAATGCTATAAGGATTTTTTCGGATACAAGTGATCCAGATGAAATTCTATTAAAACCATATGAGTACTATAAAGAAAAATTTATTGAAGTAGCAAAAAAATTAAAAGAAGTTGTTCCAACAGTGGAATTTGTAGATACAATACAATCAGAAGAAGAAAAGAAAAAATTTATTGTTATATTTAGAGAGTTAACTAAAATTTTAATAAAGCTTAGAATATTTAGAGAATTTAAATTTACAGAAGATGAAGTTTATATTTCACATCAGGAATATTTAGATTATAAGAGCAAATATTTAGATTTAGCTACAGGCAAAGAAATACAAAATAAAGTTAGTATATTAAATGATATTGATTTTGAATTGGAATTAATGTATACAGATAAAATAAATGTTGACTATATTTTAAATCTAATGAAATCAATTGATTTAACTGATAAAGAACAGACAGATAAAGATATTAAGGACATTTTAAATAAATTGGAAAATGCAGATAATAAAGACTTAAGACTAAAATCTGATTTGATTAGAGAATTCTTAAATAAAATTATTCCAACTCTTAATGAAAATGATTCGGTTGAAGAAAATTATTATAATTTTATGGATGAACATAGAAGAAAAGAGATTGAAGATATTGCTAAAAAATATGATATTGATGTAAATTTATTAAATGATATCATAGGAGAATATGAATATTCTGGAATCTTAGATACAGGTAAAATAAAAGAAAAAATAGATAAGCCATTAATAGAAAAAGTTAATATAACAAAGTCAATTAAAGAATTCATAGTAAATTTAATAAATAAATTCAAATAGAAGGAGAAGAAAAGAATGGATGTAGCAGAAAAACAAAACAAACAACAATCAGAGTTACACTCTAAATTATGG
>CAZTBY010000051.1:0-7187 GCA_964612395.1 uncultured Clostridium sp.
CTATAGATAGCTTAGATTATAAGTCACTTACAGGGGAGCAAATGTGGGAAAGAATAGAGCCAAAACTTCAAAATGGGAGTATAATATTAATGCATAATGGTACAGAAAATACTGCCAATAGCCTTGAATTAATAATTACAAATATAAAAAACAAAGGATATAAATTAGTAACTGTTTCTGATCTAATTTATAAAGAAAATTATGTGATAGACAATAATGGCATGCAATACAAAAAATAACCGTTCCTAGTAGCGGTTATTTTTTATCTGGAATATACTCTAAAAGTTCAGAAATTTCACAATTAAATGCTTTACAAAGGCTATCTAATTGTTTTATATCTATTCTCTTAATTTCCTCATAATACATTTTAGATACTGTAGCAGGTCGTATATGAGTAATATCTGCTAAAGCTTTTTGCGTCATTTTATGTTCTCCAAGTAAATTTGAAAGTTTAAATTTAATCATGTACAAAACTCCTCTCTTACAGTAATATGATGTATTTTATCATTTATTGTCTAAAAATGACATAAAACAATCACAATATAACGATAAAGGTAATAAAAAGTTGCCTAGCAGTATAAAAAATGATATAATATAACTGAGAAAAGGGGTATAAAAAAATGAAAACTAAGAATAATATTAGCATGGAAATAAATGATGATTGGAAAAAAAACAATAAAAAATATTTGAACGAAATTCAAAAATTTTTAGATAAAGCAGAAAATATTGAAAACGAAAAACTAAGAAGGGATATAATAATTCAAATGTTAAAATGTGATGAAGAATTAACAAAAACAGCAGAAGCAAAATTTAAAATTTATGAGCAGGAGAAAAAATGATAAAAAAGATATCAATAGGGTTAGTTGCTGGAATAATAAGTGGTCTTTTTGCAGCAGGAGGAGGTATGATAGTTGTACCAGCATTAATTCATATTTTTAAGTTAGAAGATGCAAGAGCAAGAGCAACATCAGTGTTTGCAATACTTCCAATGGTGGTAGTAAGTGGCTTGTTTTATTATAAAAATGATTATATAAATTGGAACCTAGGAATAAAATGTGCAATAGGGGGAATTATAGGAGGAATAATTGGAGCAAAACTTTTAAATAAAATGTCTAGTAAAACTTTAAGAATTTTGTTTGTAATATTTTTATGGTATACATCAATAAAAATGATAATGGCATAAAGGAGACAAAATGTGGGAATTTTTAACAGGTTTAATTTCAGGAACTGTTAGCGGAACAGGTATGGGTGGAGGAACAATACTAATACTTGTTCTTTCTGTTTTTCTAGAAGTTGAGCAACATGTAGCGCAAGCTACAAACTTAGTGTTTTTCGTACCAACTTCGATCTCTGCAATAATAGTTTCAATAAAATCAAAAATAATAGAATGGAAAATTGGCATAATCCTTGCAATAAGTGGAAGTATTGGTGCAATTTTAGGTGCAAACATTTCGGCTAAAATGGAAGTAAAGCTTTTAAAAAGATTATTTGGAGCTTTTCTTGCGAGTATTGCAATTTATGAAATATATTCATTGATAAAAGAGTATAAAAAAACACACAAAACAAATAATAAGAAAAAACAAATAAAGGAGGAAAACTTATGAATTTTGTAAAGGGTGTTTTAATAGGAACTGCAGTAACTACAGCCGCATATATTATGTATAATGAAGGTATGCTAAATAAAAAGAAAATGACAAAACAGGCAAGAAAAATTGTACACAAAATGGGAATAAACCTTTAACTTTTTTGCAACATTTTTTGAAAAATGTTGCAAAAAGTCGAGTTTCATGATATAAATAAATGAGTGTAATATTTTATTATCACAAAAAAAGGGGGGTGTATTTATGGAAAAAGTTAAAAACTTTTTTGTAAAAATTTTTGATTGGATAAAAGGACATATTGGAATAACAGGTGGTATTATTGTAGCTATAATTGCTGTAATTATTTATTTATCAGTATTTACAGGAGGACCTAAAAAGGCTATAAAAAAATACATAAAAGCTATGAATAAAATGAATACTGAAAAAGTTATAAAATGTATAGACTTTGCAGGTGCAGAAGCTTGGATATATGATGAAGATGATTTCTCAGAAGAAGATTATGAAGACTTCATGAAAGACTATGAAGAAATTGACGAAGAAGAAATAAAAGATGAGGAAAAATACGTAAAGAAATCATTAAACAGTGGTTTTGACGATATAAAAGAAGATTACAAAAAATATAAAATAACTCTTGAAGAGATCAAAAGTGTTAAAAAATTAGGAAAAGACCTATATTGTGTAAAAGCAAAAATAACACTATTTGTAAAACCTAAAGATGAAGATGAAGATGAAATTGATAAAACAGATACAGCATCTTTCATAGTTTACAAAAATAAAATAGTATATTCAGATTTTATGTAAAAAATAGACCGGATATTTAAAATATCCGGTTTAAAATTTTATAAATTTATAAACAGCCTCTGCAAAACCACCCTTTTCAACAGGGTTTATTGTAGTAAAGTTTGCTACAGCTTTTAACTCGTCATATGCATTTGCAACAGCAACACCAATGCCAGCATTTTTTATCATGTCAAAATCATTCAAATTGTCACCAATAGTAAGCATTTCATCTGTTTTTATATTTAAGTGATTTCCTAAAATTTCAAGAGCTGTATTTTTATTTACGTTTTTAGGTGTAATATCAATATACTCATATTCTTTATTTATTATTAAATCTTTATAATTTCCAAATTTTCTAATAGTTGAAATATCAACTTCTAAAGAATTTATAATTTCATTTTTTGCATCTTCAGTTGATGTAGGACTTGTAATTACCAATTTGCAAACAGAAATATCATTATTTAAAACAAAGTCTTTAATATTATCAACAATATTAAACTCCATAGAGTTTTCTGATTTCGTTTTTGTTTGTAGCTTATAATTTCTTAAATCCAAGTATAACAGTTCTTCAGAGATAACGTTTGTATCTGTATATATGTGAACATGTAATCCATGTTTTTTTGCAATATCGATACATTTTAAAACAATATCCCTAGAAAGTAAATTTCTATAAAGCTCTTCGCCAGTTTTTAAATTAATAATTTGATTACCATTTCCAAAAATACCATAAGTAGCATTTATTCTTTTGCAAACCTTTTTGGTAATAGGATATGTCTTTGCGGTGCAAATTACAAAATTCATTTTATGATTATTTAGGTCTTTGATGGCCTTAAAATTGTTATCGTATATAGAATTATTTTTATCAATAATAGTGCCATCTAAATCGCTAGCAACTAATTTAATCATTTCTAATACCTCCAACATTAATATTATACCATAAAATGTAAAGAAAGTAAATATTTACACAAAGACAAATAAATATTGCAAAAATGTTACAAAAATATTTCATTTGTGTAACATTCGTGAAAAGTATTGACATTTTTCGAAAAATTTTATAATATACAGCTATATATTTCTAGGAAACTATGTAGGAGGTTATTAAAAAATGGCAGTAGCGATAGTAAATAAATTTTTAGATGCTTTAGGATTATCAAATGAAAACGACCAAGAGGTTGAAAATGAGGACGTATACCAGTTCGATGATGAAAAAGAAGAGGAAGAAGAAACAGAAACAAAAGGTGGGCTATTTGGGGCTATTGGATCTAAAAAAGGTAAAATAGTAAATATGCCACAAGTTCAATCAGTAAAAATGGTTATAACACAACCAACATCTTTTGAACAATCAGAAGAAATTTGCAACTATTTAAAAGAGAAAAAATCAATAATAGTTAATTTAGAATATGTAAACAAAGATGTTGCAAGAAGAATAATAGATTTCTTAAGTGGAGCAGTACATGCATTAGATGGGTATATTCAAAAAGTATCAAATTCAATATTTTTAATAGCACCTGCAAATTATGATATAGAGAGCGATTTAGCAAGAGAAGAATTAAAAAATAAATTATCAGTATCATGGTTAAAATAGGAGGACAAAAATGATAACACCACTAGATATAGAAAATAAAAAATTCTCAAAACAAATGGTAAATGGGTATAATGTAGACGAAGTAGATGAATTCTTAGATGAAATCACAGCAGATTATGAAAAATTATATAAAGAAAACAAAGCATTAAAAGACAATGCAGAAGAACTTCATAATGATGTTGGACAATATAAGGATATAGAATCTACACTTCAAAATACACTTATAATAGCACAAAAAACAGCAGACGAAGTTCAAAATGTTGCAAAAAAACAAGCAGAACAAATCATTAAAGATGCTGAATATCAAGCAAAATCTAGACTAGATGAAATTAATACACAACTTATGATTAAAGAAAAAGAAATTGATGAGTTAAAAAAACAGTTTAGTGTATATAAGGCAAAAATGGAATCATTGCTTATATCTCAACTAGAATTAATAAAAGATATGGCTGAAGATGAAGAGTAATTTTAAGCAGACCTAAAGTTTTAGGCCTGCATATTTTTTTGCGAAAATTAATATAATTGTTGTAACAAATAAATATAGAAGGGAATGATTTGGCTTGAAATTAAAGAAAATAATAATTATATTTATAATAATGTCAATATTAGTTTTAGGTGTAATTTTAATAAAAAACAATTATAAAACTTCTAAAAATGGAAATAATATAAGTAATAAATCAGCTGACGAAATTGAAAATTTAATTTTAAATATTGGGTCATACGAGGCAAATGCTAATATAACAATAAAAAGTAATAAGAACCAAAACACATATGTGGTAAAACAAGAATACAATAAAGAAGAAAATTTATATAGCCAAGAAATAATTGAGCCATCGGAAATTTCAGGAATAATAATTCAATATGATGGAAAAGACTTAGCAATAAAAAATACTAATTTGAAATTAAAAAAGATATATGAAAATTATAGCTATATTGAAAGCAACATTTTAAGCTTGGCATCATTTATAGAAGACTATAAACAAAGCAATAAAAAAGAAATTAAAGAAGAAAATGGAATAGTAACATTACAAGTAAAACTTTTTAATAACAATAAATATACAATGGAAAAAATGCTATATATAAACAAAAATGAAAATAAGATAGAAAAAATGGAAATTAAAGATACAACACAAAATGTTAGAATTTACATATTATATAATGAGATAAAATTAAATAACATACCAAAGGAAGAAGTATTAGCGTTTTCAATAACAGTAACAGACAACAACATATAACATAAGAAAAACCTAAGCTCTATTACCTGTATTTAAAATGTAAAACAAAAAAAGAAAATCAGGAGTGAGGGAAATGGTAATAAAAAGAGGAGATATGTTTTATGCAGATTTAAGTCCAGTAGTAGGTTCAGAGCAAGGAGGAATTAGACCAGTACTTGTAATACAAAATGATACAGGAAATAGATATAGTCCAACTGTAATAGTATCAGCTATAACGTCACAACAAAACAAAAGTAAATTACCAACACACATAGAACTATCATCAGAAGATTTTGGGCTAAAATCAGATTCCATAATTTTGGCAGAACAAGTACGAACAATAGATAAAAGCAGATTAAAGGAGAAAATAGGTCATATAGAAGAAGGAAAAGTAATGAACCAGATAAATAATGCATTAGGAGTAAGCTTCGGGCTTGGAGATTAAATTTGTAGATAGGCAAAACTTGCCTATCTTTTTTATATTGACAAATTTCGACTTTTCAGGTATTATTATATAAGTTAAGGAGAGTGAATAATATGTGGAAAGAATTTAAGGAATTTGCAATGAAAGGAAATATAATGGATTTAGCAGTTGGTGTTGTTATAGGTGGTGCATTTCAAAGTATTGTTAAATCTTTAGTTGATGATATTATTATGCCTGTAATAACAATTTTTACAGGGAAAATGGACTTTTCAGAACTGGCATTTACACTAGGAAATAGCTCAATTAAGTATGGTTCTTTTATAACAGCAGTTGTGAACTTTTTAATAATCGCTTTTTCTATATTCCTATTTGTTAGATATATGAATAAGTTAAATAAGAAGATAGAGACAATAACAGAAGAAGAAATCAAAAAATTAAAGAAAAAAGGTAAATTTGGAAGAAGAAAAACAGACAAAAATATAGAAGTAGTACCAGAACTTACAACAAAAGAATGCCCATACTGCTTTACAGAAATTAATATACACGCAACAAGATGCCCACATTGTACTTCTATATTAGAGCAAAAAGAAGAACAAACAATAGAATAAGTAAAAAAATAACAAATATTTCAATAAAAATGGAGTTAAATACTTGCAAAATTTGAAAATACGTGTTACAATAGAAAAAGTGAATTTTAGATTGACTTTAAGGAGGTGCTAAGAAATGCCAAATATTAAATCAGCAATTAAAAGAGTTAGTGTAATAGAAACAAAAACATTACAAAATAATATGGTAAAATCTGAATACAAAACATCTGTAAAAAAATTCGAAGCTGCAGTACTAGAAGGAAATAAAGAAAAAGCTACAGAAGCTTTAAAACTAGCTACAAAGAAAATTGATAGTGCTTGTTCAAAAGGAATAATAAAGAAAAACACAGCATCAAGAAAAAAATCAAACTTAGCTAAAAAATTAAACGTAATGTAATTAAAAAAATACAAAAAACTGTAACACATAAGTGTTGCAGTTTTTTTATAATTAATTTTTTATAATTAATTTTTTATAATTAATATTGTATAATTTTTGAAAGTATGATATATATATGTTGTAATAGAAAAATAGGAGATATGAAAATGTTTGGTTTATCAAGTGAGGTTTATTCAAAGGTAATGGACGTAGTAAGAAAATATAAATATGATTTCTATATATTTGGCTCAAGAGCCACAGGAAGATATAAGAAATACTCAGATATAGATATTGCAATTTATGGGGGAGTTTCAGAGAAGGAGGAATTTTATATTAGAAATGATTTTGAGCTTCTTGATATACCATATACTATAGACGTTGTTTTTGTTAATAAAGTAACTAAACAAGCACTATTAGAAACAATAAAAAAAGAAGGAGTGAAGTTGAATGGATAGACTAGAACAAAAAAAAGAAGATTTCTTTAATGCTTTTGAAAGATTAAAAGAAGCTCTAAAAGAAGAACCAACAGAATTGGTAGTGGATGGTGTACTTCATAGATTTGAGTTTACTTTTGAATTAGCATGGAAATTTATAAAATACTATATGGAGTATATGGGTAT
>CAZTBY010000052.1:0-7176 GCA_964612395.1 uncultured Clostridium sp.
TTATTCTATAATAAAAAATTACAAATTGCAATATACTTTTGCAATTTGTAATATAATTGTAATATTTTTAGTTTAATAATATACCTCCACCAAATACAACCCATGGGCTGGAAGGGTTTTTCCTGCTTTGGTTCGGTCTTTTGATTTGATTATTTCTGGTATTTCTTCTGGTTTTATTTTTCCGCAAGCCTACATCTACTAGTGTTCCAGAGATTATCCTTACCATATTGTACATAAAGCCATTTCCTGTAAGTTCTATTATTATTCTTTCTCCATCTTGTTTTACTTCCGCCTTGTATATGGTTCTTACTGTGCTTTTTGAGCTTGTTCCACTTGCTTTGAAGGCTTTAAAATCATGTTCTCCTTCAAAGTATTTTGCTGCTTTTCCGCATTTTTTCTACATCCAGTTTTTGTGGAATATGGCATTCTAAGTCTCTATATATTGCTGTTCCTTGGTATGAATTGTTTATTATATATCTGTATTTTTTGCCTTTACAACTATAACGTGCATGGAAGTTTTCGTCTACTTCTTCTGCACTTTTTATTACTATGCTTTTTTTCAATTTTGAATTAATTGCTATTGCCATTTTTTCTATTTCTATTGTGCTATTTGTTTTAAAGTTCGCGGTTTGCCCTAAGCTATGAACTCCACTATCTGTTCTTCCAGAAGCGTTTAGTTCAACAGTTTCGCCTGTTATTTCTTTTATTGCTTGTTCAATTTCCCCTTGAATATTTAATTTGGTGGGTTGCTTTTGCCATCCACCAAATTTTTTACCATCATATTCTATTATTAGCTTTATATTTCTCATTTTTTCCTCGATAATTTGAATTTCTTTTTTTCTTCTACTTTTGGCACTAAGTTCTTTATTAAAATTTGCTTTAATGCATCTTCTTTTACATCAGCTATTAATGTTCCGTTTTTAGCTACTGAAATTTTTCCAGTTTCTTCTGATACAACTATAACTATTGCATCTGATTCTTTTGAAATTCCTATTGCTGATCTATGTCTTGTACCAAGCTTTTTAGATATGTTTTTATCATTTGCAAGTGGTAGCATACATGCTGCTGCCATTATTTTACTTTCACTTATTATAACTGCACCATCATGCAGAGGTGTGTTTGGTTGGAAAATGTTTACTAAAAGTTGTGGTGAAATTTCTGCACCTATTGCTACACCTGTATCTATTATATCTTTTAGTTTTATATCTCTTTCAACAACTATTAATGCTCCTGTTTTTGTGCTAGACATCTCTGTTGCTGCAATTACAACTTTGTAAATGTTTTCTTTAGCTTTTGTTACAATATCTTGTTCAATTCCAAAGAATTTGTTTACCTTGTTTGAACCTAATTGCTCTAAAGCACGTCTCAACTCTGGTTGAAACATAACTATTAATAATATTACTCCATATGTCATAAATGATGTTAATATGAAATTTAATAATTTTAAATTGAAAAGTGAACTAAGCATTGTTGCAGCAATCAGAAATAATATTCCTTTTAGTAATTGCAATGCCCTTGTTCCTTTTACAAATTGAAGAAATTTAACTGCAAGAAATATTACTAAAGTTATATCAATTATAAATGTTATTAATTGATATGGACTATTAAGTAAGTTATTAAAGTACGCAGTTAAGTCTCCTTCTTTTATTGATAGCATTTCTTCTAACCCTTTTAGCATTTGTTCCTCCTATTTTTTAGTTTACAAATATCATATATAATAATGATGCACATCCTCCAATTAGCATCATTCCTGCCATTACAGCAGCAAATATTCTAACAAATATTTTGTTTTTCTTATTCATATGCAGCACTCCCTTTCTAAATTTTATTCTTTTGTTTATATTCGTTTTGTATAATTGTTAAGATTATTTGAACTGATTTTTCTAGATTATCATTTTTTATTACGTAATCATACATTCCAATTTTTGATTCTTCATAATCGAATCTATTAAGTCTAACTTCAATATCATGCTCGTTTACGTGTTCTGTTCTATGTTCTAGTCTATTTTTTGATTCTTCTTTTGGAACCTTCAAGAAAATTGTTACTATTTTTATATCATTTTGTAATAATTTTAATAGTTTTTCTGTTCCATTTACTTCAATATCTTTTATTATTATTTTACCTGATCTAACCTTTTCGTCTAATATTTTCTTTGATGTTCCATAATAATGTTCATGATGTGCAGAATACTCGTAAAACTCGTTTGCTTTGATTTTTTCTTCAAATTCAGCTGTTGTTATGAAGTTATATATTTCTCCATCAACTTCGCCTTCACGTGGTTCTCTATCTGTGTAAGATGGCATTGTTGTAGCATTATCCATTCTTTTTAACAATTCTTTTTTTATTGTGTCCTTTCCTGCACCAGATACTCCAGATAATAGTACTAACATTCTCTCACCTTACCCTCAGCAATTTCATTTGCTGCAAGTGTTACTGCTGATCTTTCTTTTATTTTTGTTAATGGTGTTTGTCCTCCTGCTATTTGTCTCGCTCTTTTTGAAACTAGTATTACTAGTTCGAATCTGTTATCAACTATTTTTAACAACTCTGTAACTGTTGGTTTGATAATCATTTTTTATCATTTCCTTTCTAATTAAAATTACTCTTCAACATTATTCTCTTCCTTTGCTATATCTTTATCTAATCTTGCTACTATTGTTTCTGGTTGTACTGCAGAAAGAATAACATGCTCAGAATCCATTATTAAAACAGCTCTTGTTCTTCTCCCACATGTTGCATCTATTGCTCGTTTTTCATCTTTGGCCTCTTGTATAAGTCTTTTTATTGGTGCTGCTTCTGGGCTTACAATTGAAACTATTTTGTTTGCCGAAACAACATTTCCAAATCCAATATTTACTAATTGCATATTATGTACCTCCTCTATTTTAATAATTCATTTATCCTCTTTTCTAATTTTACTACATATTCGCTCACAAGTCCAGTAAATATCACATTTATTTCATCAATTTTTCAGAAATATTTGAAGTTCTATTATTATTAAATAATTTTATTTCTACAGTATATTCTTTATAATCAAATTTACATTTGCGACTTCCATATCCTGTCATACTTCTTAACCTTTAATTTAGCTCTCCTTTTTTTATTCGGGATTTTTTCTTGGTCGCCCTCTTTTCTTTGGTGCATGGTTTTCTACTACTTTTTCAATTGTTTCTTTTGGCTTATTTGTTGTACTTTTGAGTTCAATTTCTGTTTTTACTTTTTTCTCTTTTTCAACTTTTGTCATTGTTTTCTTTTTAGTTGTTGTTTTTTCCTTTTTAGCTGTTGTTTTATTTTCTACATTCTTTCTTACTGTAGATTTTTTAGTTATTGTTCCTTTATCTTCAGTTTTTGTTGTTTTACGTTTTGGTCTTTCTTTGATTTCTACTGGTTCTTCAATTATTTTGTTTTTTTCTGCTTCTATTCTTTTTTGTTCTATTTCTTCTAATATTTTTGTTTTTTCCTCTTGAGCTTTATCATCTTGACTTTCCTTTTTAATTATTTCTTGTATGTCACTAATGTCATTTAAATACTGTTTCTTTTCCATAAAGTATATTACAATTACTTTAACTATATAGTATATAGCTACTATTGCAATTATTGGGTACATTACTTTATTGTTGAATTTTAAATAAATATATGGTGAAAATAGCACAAATATAGCAAGTATAAGCATTTCCAATCCACTTATTGCCCATTTCCTACTATCTTTTTTATATGCAATTTCTAATAATATTAAGGCAAATACTAAAATTTCTATCGAACATACATTATATATAAGTATAGCAGCTTCTTTTACAAGTAGGTTTGATGCAATTTTAAAAGTGTATATTAAAATGCAAATTGCAATTCCTATTGCACCATTTGCAACTGTTCTTCCTATTATTTTATCCTTAGACTCCTTTGATAATTCTCTTTTTTCTTGTATTTTCTCAATATTTTCAAGCTCTTCTTTTCTCAAAATTATTCTTCCTTTCTCATATGTTTCTTAGCCTAATTCATACATTATAATGCTTGTCATTGCTAAAGCTACAGTTTCTGTTCTTAAAATTCTTCTTCCCAGTGTTATTGCTTTTGCTCCAGCTTTTTCAAGCTGTTTTACTTCTTTTATATCTATTCCACCTTCTGGTCCAACTATTATTCCAACTTTTAAATTTTCTTTATTTTTTAGAGTTTGTATAGCTTCCTTAAAGGTCATTTCCTCTTCATTTTCATAAGCCAACAATACTATATCATATTTTTGAATTAAATTCAAAAGATTTTGCAAATTTATTAAATTTTCCACTTTTGGAATAAAGTTCCTTCCACTTTGTTTTGCAGCAGTTTCAGCAATTTTATTCCATCTTTCTATCTTTTTGGCTTGAGATTTATTATCTAGTTTTACTACACATCTTTCCATTTGTACAGGTACAAAATATTTTACTCCAAGTTCTGTGCATTTTTGAATAATGAGCTCCATTTTTTCCGCCTTTGGAAGTCCTTGAAATATTGTAATTTTTGTATTAGGTTCTGTATCTGTTTGCACTTTTTCTTGTTTTTGGCAAATTATAAAGTCTTTACTTATTTTCTCTATTTGGCATAAAAAGTTTTCAGATGTAGATATATTGCAAATGTTTATTTCGTCACCTACTTTTTTTCTTAAAACATTTGCAATATGATTTACATCTTCGCCTAGTAAAATTATTTTATTTTCTTGCATTTGATTTGCTTCTATAAAAAACTTTGGCATTTCCTATCTTTCTTCTCCATTTTCTTTATTATTTTTTGCAATCAAGTCTACAACTGAAGAACTTCTCGTTGTTCCTCTTTTTGTATTTAAATCATCATAAGACATATAACCTGTTTTTATTGCTAAATCGTTAAAGCCTCTATCTGTCATACCACTTATATAATCAATAGCTAGTTGATATGCCATCTTTTCTTCCATGTTGTTTCTTGCTTGTTCTACTCTTTCTTGTATTATTTCAGCTCTATGTTTTTTTATTTCCTCAATTGTTCCATATTGTGCTAGTAACTCGTTTTGATTTTTTCTATTTTCTTTTTCTTCATATCTTTCTAGATATCCATATGCTCTTGTTGCTTGCTTTATTGCTGCTTCTGTCTGGTCTGGAGTACATATTTTTCTTTTCACTAGTAGAAGTGCAAGTTTCTTTTGTTCTTCTGGGTTATCTAGTTTTTCCATTTTGCCATTATATTCTGATTTAATAATATCTCGAGTATTATTTACTCTTTTGATAAATTCTTCATCATAGTTTATGGCTTCATCTACAACCATTTCTACAGTTTTTGGAATTGCTGCAAAAACATTATTGAATTTTACCGCAAAATTATCTCCCTCTTTTTGAACATTGTTGTGAACTTGTTTACATAATTGTTTTTTTCTATTTTCATTTGCTTGTTGTTGTCCTTTTGTCCACCATCTTGTTTTAGCTTTTATTCCTTTTATAGTCCTAATTCCATACTCTTCTTTGCTCTTTTCATATTGTAACTCATCTACTTGTTTAACCCTCATATATTTTAATGCTTCTGGATAAACTTCTCTTCTAATTGCTCTATCATAGAATTTATTTCTAATTGCACCAGTATTTATTAATGCTTTAGCTGCAATTGTAACTAGTTCTTTTGCTGCTTCTGGTTGTTGTTCCATTTGATAATCCCATTTTGTATATTGAACTATTTTTTTATAATTTAAGTTCTTTATATTATCAAATAGTTTTTCTGCTTTATAAGAAAACCTAGGATTAACCGGAGTATCATTTTCCTCGTCTTCTAGTTGTTTTCTTAATTCTTCGTCTCCAGGATTTAAGTTAAGGCTTTCTCTTAGTTCTTGTATTATTTTTTCCTTTTCTTCAGTTTTTGCTCTTGTTTCTGTAATTATATCATTTATAAAGTATTCTTGCATTCTACTTGTTATTTCATGCACTACTGAAGAATTTATACTTAACATTTTTCCAACGAATTCTTTTAGTTTTTCAATATCTGCATACATAAATTGTTTTTCTTCTTCAGACATATCTGTTGAGTTGGCTTTCATTTCTTCAATTGTTTGTTCTATAATTGCATCTAGCTTTTGTAAATCTTCGTCTTTCATTGAAGCTACGTTTACTCCCTGTTGTTCAGCTCTTTCTATAATTTCATTTGCATTTACTAAGATAGCTTCATTTTCTGGTTTTTTCATTTCAGATTTTAGTTCTCTTAATTTGCCTTTTTTCATTTCCTTAATTTTATTTTTAGCACAAGTTATATATCCTTCTCTTGTTGAATATCCAGTTGTTAATAATTCTCCTAATATTGCTAAATAATCGTCATCAAAATTTTCTATTATTCCAATTCTAAATCCATCTTGAATATCTGTTGCCAAATATGCTATAACATCAGCCATTTTTGCAAGTTTTCCTTCTGGTGTCTGTGCAACAAATTTATAATCATTAAATGAATTTGCCTTTTTAAGTTTATCTTGTACTGCCTCATGCATAGTTCTATATGGTGTTTCTCTTCTATTTCTTTCTCCTCTTGTTGCTTCTCCATCATGTGATATTATTACGTCTAGGAAATAATCAAATTCTTTTTCTAGTTGTTCCCTTAATTTGGGGTCTTCACTAATATTAGGAATCTTACTAATTGCTTTATCTCTTATGCCTTCGGCTCTAATTACTTCAACACCTTTAGCATTATGATGGAAAAATCCACAGTTTTTTCTTTTGCCAAATTTATTAAATATTTCCTCTCCTTCATGTGCACTAAATGGATGTCCTGCATCATGCATTAACATACCTGCGTAAATATATTCCCCATTCAAGTCTAGTCCATCAGCTAACCTTTTAGCAATGTTTGCAGCAATTTTTGAGTGTGTTGCTCTTGAAGTTAAGTGAGATTCGCTCGCTGCCTTTGGTGTAGACATTGGTTTTGTTTCAGCTCTTCTCATAAATTTACTCTCATCAATTGTCTCAATCAAATAGTCCATATACTCATCCCATGTTAGTTTGGTTTTTTTCATTCTTACCATAATGTCCTCCTAAACTAAATTTCACTATATCAATTTTACCACATTTTTTTGTCTTTGTGAAGGGAAAAAGAGCAAAAACTCCCGTTTTCGCCCTTTTTTTATCCAAATATTCCTCTTTTCTTTATTGGTGGTTGTTCATTCATTGTCTTTGCAAGTTTGTTTAGTAAATCTC
>CAZTBY010000053.1:0-7162 GCA_964612395.1 uncultured Clostridium sp.
CAGGATCTATATCTAAATCACCTATAGAATTTTTGTATGCAAGTAAATCTATTCCATTATCTCCACTTCTTTTTGTTACTTTTATATCTGTAAATTCTAAATCTTCTAAAAATTTTTTTAAAAAGTATTCGAAATCATATCCTGTTTCAAAGCAATTATAAAAATCATTAATCATTTTTCTTGTTATTTCTAAATTCATGTATTTGTTCAAACCTCCTTATTGATAAGTCTAAATATTCCTGCAAATTATCTATTCCTATAAATTTTCTATTTAATTTATTTGCTGCTATACCTGTTGTGCTACTTCCACAAAAAGGGTCTAATATTAAATCATTTTCTGTTGAGGATGCTAATATAATTCTCTCTAGTATCTCTAAAGGTTTTTGTGTTGGATGTTTTCCTTGTTTCTTTTCAGATGGTTTTGTTAGAGAAGTTGTCCAAACATCTTTCATTTGTTTGTTATTATTCAAGCTCTTCATTAGTTCATAATTAAATTTATATTTTATTTTTGGCAAATCTTTTCTTGCCCATAATATTGTTTCTGTAGAATGTGTAAATGTTTTACAAGCTAGATTAGGTGGAGGATTAGTTTTTTGCCATGTTATATTATTTATTATTTTGAATCCTTCCTCTTCTAATGCCATACCTATTGAATATATATTGTGTAATGTTCCACTTATCCAAATAGTCCCATCATCTTTTAAAACTCTATAACATTCATTAATCCATTTTCTATTAAAAGAATGCTTTGATTCAACATCTGATGGCTTGTCCCATTCACCTTTATTTACACATACCATTTTTCCACTACTACATGTTATCCCATTGTTTGAAAGAAAATATGGTGGATCTGCAAATATCATATCGAATGATTTTTCTTGAAAATTTTTCAAAGCTTTAAATATATCTTCTTTTATTAATTTAAAGTTTTTATCTTCAAAATAAAATTCACCATTATACATTATCAATTCTCCTCATAGTTTGTTATCAATAATTCAGAAATTGCTCCTCTTCCTTTGCAATTTGCATTTATCATTCTTTTGGCTGAAATCTCATTTATATTAAATCCTTTATATATTTCTTCAAAGAAATTATCCTCTTTATTTGTATTTTTAGGATTTGAATTAGATAACATCAGTTTAGCGTTTTTTTCATCTAATTCTTTAAAATAATTTGCTAATTCCTTTTGATTTTCATCATTAAAATCTTCTTTTGTATACGATGTAAATCCTGATGTTATTGATAATGGTCTATATGGCGGGTCAAAATACACAAATGTATTACTATCTACATATTTTTCACTTTTTTTATAATCTCCATATTGGAATTCTACCTTTCTAATCAAAAATGATAAATTCCTTAAATTTTTAGAATCACATATTGTTGGATTTTTATATTTGCCACAAGGTACATTAAATTCTCCATTTTTATTAACTCTATATAATCCATTAAAACATGTTCTATTTAAGAATATAAATTCTACTGCTCTTTTAATGCTTAATTCTTTTTCACCGATTCTATATGAATTATATTCTTTTCTTACATCATAAAAATACTTTTATCTTTCTTCATCTGTAAGAACTAAAAATTCTTCTTCCTTTATTTCTAATTCTTTTATAAGTTCTTCAACATTTGTTTTTATTACATTATAACAATTTATTAGATCTATATTTATATCAAAAGCATAAGCTTCTTTAACATCATATTTTTGTAATATGTTTATTAAAACAGCCCCTCCACCAACGAAAGGCTCAACATATTTGGTTACTACTCCACCTTTTAATTGGTAAGGATAAAAGTTCGTTAATTGTGGTATTAAACTTCCTTTTCCTCCTGCCCATTTTACAAAGGGTTTTACTACTTCCATGCTTACCTCCAATTATTCGATTATACTATATCACAAATACTATTTTTTCTCAATAAATCTACAAAAATCTCTCTAATTTTATTTTTCTTCCGGCAACAAATATTTTCTCTTTATATTCAATATAAGATTTTGTAATTCATTTTCCATTTTTCTTAAAAATTTTTCATCTTCAATATATCCTTGATAATGTGCTCTTCTTGCAATTTGATTTAATATATTTCCAACTTTCCTTATTGAATTTAAGTCTTCGTAAAATTCATCTGATGGTTTTTCTTTTGGTTTAAATCCTTCTATTAAACTTCTTACTAAAGCTGATTTGTTATATCCAACTTTTTCTGCTTTTAAAGTTAACATTTTCCATTCATCATCATTAAGATATACACTTAATTTTAGTTCTCTTTTTCTCATCATTTTCTCCTTTCTTGGGTTTGGGATATCCCATATTCGAATTTGTATGAGTGCACAAATTCAGTGCTTGCTAGACATTAAATATGCTCTCTTTTTATAATTTAATATAGTTTTTTTATAGGAAAGTGCCTGAATTTTTAATTAAATTCAAGCACTTTTTTCATTAAATATTATAAGTGTTTATACATTTTCCAAGTACCATTTCTCTTGCTGAATATGCTATCATATTCATTGCTCCAACCCACTTCATTTGATCTTTTTCTTTTAATTTTTCATCAATATTTTGGTATTTTTTCATTTCATTTATCAACATATTTTCCATATCTGTAGCCCTAGCATCTACTTCTAATAAGTAATCTGTTAGTGAATCTTCCATTAACATTTTTGTATAAACTGGTTTCATTTCTTCCTTTAAGAATTTTAATCTTAGCCTTCCATATCTTCCAATTTTAGGTCTAACTTTTCCATTGTCCAATATTAAATTTGGTATTAAATAGTCTCCATATCTTGAATATGTTATTGGCTCTTTTTTAGTTTTCTCACTCATATAAATTCCTCCTTCTATTAATTTTTTCTTTACTTTTTTAAGATTTTGAATTAAAATATTATTATAAAATTTGATTAAAGTTAGTATTTAGTTTGACGGCTTATACTAGCTTTTTTATTACTTAACTTATAATTTTTTTCTTTCAGTTAGTAATAAATCTTATCTACTTTTTTCTTTTCTTATCTATAGTGTTACTCTAACGTTTCTATAACGTTATTTTCCATTTTACTTTTTTCACGAAATTTTCTTTGTCGTTCTCTATTATTTTTTCGTATTTCTTCTAATTTATCTACACTTTGATACTTTCCCCAATTTCTTATTTCATAGCAGTTATTTTCAAAAATTATCATCCTTAAATCTATAAACTTATTTAATATTTCTCCAACTTTTTTAATAGATTTTCCTAAAATTTTTGATAATTGTTGCACATTTAATGGACTATTCTCCCCTATAATTAATTTTCCATTTGAATTGCATTGTCCTGCAATAGTTAACAATTGTATCCATATTCTGAAGTACGTATCCCCATCACGTTCATTCAGTAATAATGCAACTTTTCTGTTTGAAAAAATATTAGTACTAAGTTTAATCCATGATACCTCTGCCATACCTCCTTTCACCTTTCTTTCAGTTAATTAGCCATTGAATCTTTTTCTTTTTTAGTTAAATATTCATCTAATGCTTGCACTCTAAACAAAAACTTGCCTCCGATTTTTGAACAAGGTATTTGTTTTCTTCTTACTAACTGATTAGCAAGCCAATAACTAATTCCTAAATATTCTGCTGCTTCTTTCATGCTTAATGTTGTTCTTTCTACTGTTTTTAAGTCCAATATTGAATCCTCCTTTCTTTATTCAATGGTACCTATTGACTTTTGTTAACAATTGAATTATACTAATTTTAGTTAACAAGTACAAGATTTTTTATGAAAGTTTTTGAGAATTGATAACAACTAAAATCACTACCGTAACCTAGTTTTACTGTTAACATGGAGGAATTAAAATGCGAAATCCAAATGAATACTCAATAGAATTAAATTTATATAATAAAAATAATCCAGTTGAAATAACTAGATTTTTTTCTATTGTATTTGATAAAAGAAAAGTTGATCTATCTGCTCAGAATAAAAAAAAGCTTGTAGATAAATTATACAAAGAAACTAAAATTAAAAGAAAAGATGATTCTTTTAACGAAATATTTCTTTCATTTATTGATAAAAATATTCCACCTATTCCAGAGAATCTACTATTTGTGCGCAATATAGAAAAAGTAGATTTAGAATTAATATTAAATTATGAATATAGAAAAATGGCATTGGGTGATAATTTAATAGAATTTTTAAACTTAGACTTTAATAATTTTGATGATTTCTTTAAATTCTTCTGTACATTTTTCTTTTTATATTTAGATAAAATACCTGAAGAACAATTGATTAAAATTTTTAAAGGTTTTGACAAAAATATCATCAATATTGGTACTAACAAGCCTATTCATATTGCTAATAAAGAGTTATTAAAACAATGTGCAAAATCTTTTTATGAAACTGAAAAAGATTCTTTAATAAAAGTACAATTATTATTTAGAAATTTCGTTGATTATATCTTTAATAATAACAGAGAAAAAAAATTAAACAATTTAAGTAATGCTCAAAGATTTTATATCTTTCAAAATATTAATAAAGACTTAAAAGAAATATCTAAAGATTATATTTGCGATTATTCTTTAAATTTTTCTTTTACAGATGAAGCGTTTATGAATGAACTTTTAGGTGAAATTCAAAAAGGTATTTCTAATCCTTTATCTGATGAAAATTTTCTAATAAACACTATGGTCAAAAATGATCCTAATGGTGAAAAAATAGTTGGCAATAAATATAATTTTAAAACTAATAATTTATCTGCATATTTTTATATTGTTCTTTATCATATAGTATTAAATGATATTGATTATATAAAAAGATGCCAAGTTTGTGGAAAATACTTTTTTTCTGATAAGAATACTACTTTATATTGCAATGGTGAATATACAGATGGTATTACTTGTAAAGAATATGGAATTAAAACATCCCAAAAAAGAAAAGAAAATGAAGAGCCTGTATATGGTAAATACAGACAAATATATGCAAAAAAAGCTATGGCTGTTAAGAGAAATCCGGATATTGAATATTATAAAACCAACTATGAGAAATGGAAAAAAGAAGCTAAACAATTTATCAATGATATAAAGTCTGGTAAGAAAACTTATGATGAGTTTGACGAGTGGTTGGATAAAAATAAATAGTAGCAATTAGTTGCTACTATTTATTCTCCATTCTTTATAAATTTGTTTTCTTCTATTAAATGCCTCCGGACCGCCTTCCATTATTTGAACAATGTCTTTCTGAATATCTTTATTATCAATACTATTGTTATTTATATTAATTGTTTGACCATCATCTTTTATACATATTACTTGCTCTGCATCCCCTAACACTGGGATATTTGCATTATGAGTTGAAAAAATAAATTGAATATTTTCTTTTTTAGTTTTTATGGTAGATATTAATTCTTTATATATAACTTGATTATCCAAATCATCTTCTGGTTGATCAATAATTATAAGGTCATTTTCCTTTTGAGCTAGTATAAATAGTATAATAGCTGATGCTCTCTGTCCTAAAGAATGATTTTTTAATAATTTATCGTGATATTTTATTTCAACTTGATTTTCAGGAAGATAAATACATGCATTGTTTAGTTTTCCTTTTAGCACTTCATTAATTTTTTCTATTTCACTTTCCTTAAGTTTAGTTTTTAATATATTTGCTTCATTTAAATATATGTCTTCTAAAATTCCTATATAATCAACAAAATCATCTTCTATTCTATTTATTACTTCTCCCCTTATTCCACTTCCTCTAACAAAATTTTTCATATCTTCTAAAAACTTTTCTTTGTTTCCACTAGCCATAAAAGTTATTTTTATATTATCTTGGCTTTCATTAATTTTACTTATTCTTTCTTTGTAAATTAAGTTTACTTTTATTATCAAATCTCTTCTTATTTTTAAATTATTCATTAGTCTTAATTTGATTGAATCTATATTTTTTAATTTTGTCTCCAAATTTTTAATCAATTCTTCAAGTTGTGCTTGAGATTGAGTTAATTTTAAATAACTATCTGGACTTAAATCTTCTTCATTAATTTCTCTTTTTATTTTTTCAAATTCATCTATGAAACCTTCTTTCTTTTTTATAAACTGTGTATTTATCTCTTTTAATTTTAAAATTTCTGTTGCTATATTTACTTTTATTTGTTCAAAAGTTTGTATTTGAATTTGAATTCTTTTTAATGATTTATTTATTTCCTCAAAAATTTCTGAATTATATTTAGATTTGTATTTAATCATTTCTTCTACTGTGTCATTACTAATTTCTGTTGATTTCTTTAAATCATTTAATAAAGTATCTATTTTGTCTATTTCAGATTGAATATTTAATCCATCTTTATTAAATTCCTGTATCTTTTCTAATTTGTCGTTGATACCTTTTTCTTTAAAAACCTTTAATTGATTAACTATATTATTCATTTGAACCTTTTGCTCTTTAATCTTTTCCGGGATTTCATATAAATTAATCAAAGTAGAAAAATCATCTATTATTTGTGTGTTCAAATTATTAAATCCTTCAGTATAAAGAAAATCTTTATATCCAACCAATTTTTCCAATAATTTCATTTCAAAATTATCTGTTCTCATAGACAAATCTTTTTGCCCAAAATATAAAGGATTATTAATTAATGAATCTATTGATATATCTTCTGTTTTTCCATTCTCATTTTCTATGTATAATTTGTTGTCAGAAAAATATTTTATTACTTTATATTTTCTACCATATTTATCTACTATACTTAATGTTGCTTTGCATCCCGAATCTGCATAATATTTAACTAAATTATTTTTATATTCGCTATCTACATCTGATTTTAATCCTAATATATCTCTTATTATCTCTAATATTGCAGATTTTCCACTTCCTCTAATTCCTATTACATTATTTAATTCTTTTGAAAAAAATATCTCCTTCTCATTAAATTTTCCACCTTCAATAAATAATGAATCTATATATCCGTGCTTTTCAATATTTTCGCTTTCGCTGGAAATTCTATTTTCATAATCAGTCAACGCATTTCTAATCGTACTAAAAGAAAAGTCTCCAATTTTAATATAAGTCTTTTTACTACCTTTTCCAATATCTTCAATACATTTAGGATCAGATCCCTCTAATCTCGCTATCTTTAAATTTGTCCACTCATAGAAGTGCTTATAATTGTCATTATTATGAGATTTTTGAAGTCCCAATG
>CAZTBY010000054.1:0-7122 GCA_964612395.1 uncultured Clostridium sp.
GAACAGAAAGAAACGTTTCCAAAAACATATATGATGTTGCAGGCAACTGTTGGGAGTGGACAACAGAGTCTGCTGCTTCGGACATGAGAGTTTACAGGGGCCGGCTATTACAGCGGCTCTGGTTCTGGCTATCCAGCAAGTTACCGCTACGAACGCAGCCGGCTATCCAGAGTTAATCTTCGCCCACGTAGGATTTCGCCCAGCACTTTATGTAAAACTGTAAGCTTGCAGGCGATATATTAATTAAATATCTCGAAGTAGTTTTTAGGGAAGCTACTTTGAAGTATTGAGTGTTAGAATATAACTGTGTAAATTCAAAAAAATTTGAATATGCACAGTTTTTACAATATTAGTAGAACATGGTGTTAAGAATTTGCCGATGTTAATGAATCAAAATCATATTAAATCGAATATATTGAGTAAAACAAAAGCAAAAAAATTAGGAATATTTAACAAAGATAATAATTACCATAATATCGGAAAACAGACGTTTTTAAAATCAATAGAGAGCATGGAAAGCCCATTAGCAATTATTAAATCTATTAGCAAAAATGGAAAACAGAAAACATATGTGATAGTGACAGAAGTACAAAATGAAAAAGGTGAGTATGTAATTATACCAGTGTATTTAGAAACTAGAGGAAATTATAACAATGTCTCAATAGAAACAAATAAAATAAAAACTATTTATGGTAAGAAAGATATAAAAGATTTTGTGGATAGAACAATTCAAGATGATATAAATAATATAATATATTTGATTAAAGATAAAAGTAAAAGACGACTTATTACTACAACTGGACTCCAATTATCCAACTAAAGTAATAAAGCTATCATTCATTAATAATATAACATTTAAAAACTAAAATGTCAATATTATTACTAATATTTTATGCAGAATAACTAAAAAAATGTTGTATTAAAAACATGTGCATGATTTAACCTAAAAATTATTGCTAATTATGGACAATTATGTTATAATATGTAAAATCGCAAATGAAAAAGAGAGGGTGCCAAGCAAATGGTATTGTTGGGAATAATATACATATTAATAATATTAGCATTTATTTTAGCCATGTTTGCATATGTGCAAATTAAAGTAGCAGGCATGAAAGTTAAAGACTTTTATAGCTTTATACAAGCAAACCAAATGCTAGATAAGCTATACAGATTTTCAAAGAAATATGAAAAATTAAGTAGTCAAGACCAGTTAATATTTTTAATGGAAGCTGAAAAAGTTTTTAGTGCTTTTGATAAAGTTCCAGATATCCTTTGGGAAGAGGAATATCAAAAATACATGGATGTACTAGATAAATATAAAGATATAAAAGTAGTTCGTTGGGAACAAAGTTAAAATTAGTAAACAATGTGGTTTACTAATTTTTTCTTATGTGGTAAAATGTATAAGAAAATGGAGGAAAACAATGGCGTGGACTAAAAATCAAGAACAAGCAATATACCAAAAAGGCGATAATATACTAGTTGCAGCAGCTGCAGGTAGTGGTAAAACTGCAGTGCTAGTTGAAAGAATAATAAATAAAATTACAAATGAAAACATAGATGTAGATAAATTGCTAGTTGTAACATTTACAAATGCAGCAGCAACAGAAATGAGAGAGCGTGTTTTAGATGCAATTTATAAAAAGCTAGAAAGCGATCCCAATAACTTAAGGCTACAAAAACAAATAGTATTGCTAAATAAATCTCATATATCTACAATACATGCATTTTGTTTAGAGGTTATTAGAAACAACTTCTACAAAACAAACATATCACCAAACTTTAGATTAGCAAATACTCCAGAAATAGAACTTCTAAAAAGGGAAGTTATAGAAGATGTATTTGACAAACTATATGAGAGTAAAGATGAAGATATTATCAGTTTAGTAAATATATATTGTTCATCATATAGAGATGATGAGCAATTAAAAGAACTAATATTAAAAATATATAAATTTATTCAAAGTATTCCATATCCAGCAGAATGGCTAGAGGAGCAAACAGAAAAGTTTAACTTAAATTTAGAACAAGACTTCTCAGAAACTCCATGGGGAAAGATAATAATAGAAAATGTTAAAGATGAAATAAAAAGCTATATTAATACATTAAGAAACATAAGTGAAAAATTAAAAAGAGACGATGAGCTTGAAAAATGGTATTTATGCATATTAGATGATATTAATAAACTGGAAAAAATAGAAAAATTACAAAAGTGGGACGAAATATATAATTACTTAAGTGAATTATCATTTGAAACATGGCCATCAAAAAGAAACTTTGTATCTGAACTAAAAGATAAAGCAAAAGGCATAAGAGATAAAATCAAAGATGCAGTTGTAGGAGGCAAACCTAGTAGCCTAAGAAAAAGAGTGTTTATTTATAATTCACAAAAGGCAAACGAAGATATTTATGCAATGTACCCAATTTTGAAGGCAATAAAAGATATAACCATAAAATTTAGCACAGCATATAGAGAAGCAAAACTTGAGAAAAACATCATAGACTTTAACGACATTGAACACCTAGCACTAGAAATACTAGTTAAAAAAGATGAAAAAGGAAACTATGTACCAACAGAAGTAGCAAAGCACTACCAAGATATTTTTGAAGAAATTGCAATAGATGAATACCAAGATAGCAATGATATTCAAGAAGAAATTTTAAAACAAGTTTCAAAAGGAAATAACATTTTCATGGTAGGAGATGTTAAGCAAAGTATATATAAATTTAGACAAGCAAAGCCAGAACTTTTCCTAGAAAAATATAATACCTATAAAGACAACAAGATACAACTATTTGCAAACTTTAGAAGTAGAAAAAACGTGCTAGACCTAAGTAATGTGATTTTTGAAAACATTATGAGTAAAGACTTTGGAAGCATAGAATATAACGAAAATGAATTTTTAAATGTTGGGCAAGATTATTTAGAAACAGATAAGAAAATTCTAGATGGAGCAGAGCTTCATATTATTGATGAAGCAGAAACCATTGAAAATGAAAACGAAGAAGATGATGATGAAGTATTAGAAAAGGCAGAAATAGAAGCTAGATTAGTTGCCAAAAGAATAAAAGAATTAATAAACAGTAATTATTATGTATTTGATAAAAAGCGAGGATATAGAAGCCTTGAGTTCAAAGACATTGTAATTCTTCTTAGAAAAACAGCAGGAATAGCACCAATATATGAAAAAGAGCTAACAGACCTAGGTTACCCAGTATTTAGTGATATTGGTACAAACTATTTTGAAACAATAGAAATACAAACAATAATGAATTTACTTAAAATAATAAGCAACCCAGATAACGATATAGCACTAGTTTCTGTATTAAGAAGTCCAATAGGAAAATTTACAGATAATGAGCTAATAGAAATACGAATAGAATGTCCAAAAGAAAGCTTTTATAATGCAATGCTTGTAAACGAAAAACATAAAGCAAAAATAAATGAATTCTTTGAAGTAATAGAAGACTTTAGATCTAAAGAAGAATATTTGAAATTAGATGAACTAATATGGTACATATACGAGAAAACTGGATATTACAATTATGTAAGTTTAATGACAAATGGTAACATTAAAACAGCAAACTTAAAGATGTTATTTGAAAAAGCTAAAGACTATGAACAGGGAAGCTTTAAAGGACTATATAATTTCATAAACTTTATTGATAGAGTTACAAAGCATAATAGTGATATGGGTGCACCAAAGCTAATTGGAGAAAATGAAGATGTTATAAGAATTATGAGCATACACAAAAGCAAGGGACTAGAATTTCCAGTAGTTTTCCTTTGTGGAACAGGTAGTCAATTTAACATGATGGACTTAAATGCAAACATATTAATGCATTCAGAACTAGGTTTTGGACCTAAATATATAAATTATGAAAGAAAAATAGCATACAATACTCTTGCCAAAGAAGCGGTAAGACATATAATGAAAAAGGAACTTAAAGAAGAAGAAATGAGACTTTTGTATGTTGCATTAACTAGAGCAAGAGAAAAGCTAATAATTACAGGAGTTGATAAAAACCTAAAAAAATCAATAGAAGATAAACAAGAAATGCTAGAAAGTTCAGATAATGTAATAACAAAAGGAATAGCAGAAAAGGCAAAGACATACTTAGATTGGCTAGAAACAGTATTTTTAAGTGATGATAGAATGAAGTCACTTGTGCAATTATTTGAACATGCAAAAAATGAAAACAATGGAACCAAAGATGAAGAAACCGAAACAGAAGAATTAGCAATTGAGGATAGACCAATAAACGAAAAATTAAATGAAATACTAACATGGGAATACCCCCAAGCCGAACTTACACAAATAGAAGGGAAAAGTTCTGTTACTAAAATTGCAAAAAAGGCACAAGAGGACGAGGGCGAGCTAAAACTTAAAAAGCCAAAATTCTTAGAAGGAGAGCTTCCTCTTACAAAAGCAGAAATAGGAACAACAGTGCACTTAGTATTACAAAAACTAAACTTTAAACAAAGTTATACAATAGAAAAAGTACAAGAATTACTAGATCTACTCGAACAAAAACAGATAATAACAACAAAACAAAAAGAAGCAGTTCCAAAAGAAAAAATATATGAATTCACTAAAAGCAAAATTTTTGCAGAACTAGCAGAAGCAAAAGAAGTATACAGAGAACAGCCATTTTACATTAATATACCAGTAAAAGAACTATATGAAATTAAATCAGAGGAAAATATATTAGTACAAGGTATAATAGACTTGTATTATATAAATAAAAGTGATGAATTAGTATTGGTAGATTATAAAACAGACTACGTACCAGAAAATGACGAAACTTCTTTAAAAGATAAATATACTTCGCAACTTGAAATTTATAAAAGAGCTCTAGAACAAGCACTAAATAGAAAAGTAGACAGCATTTATATATATTCAACATATTTGGGAGAAGAGATAAAGATGTAATAAAAATGTTAAATAACATATTGACAAAATTGCTAAAAGTGATATATAATAAACATAGGAAATGGAGAAACCACAAAGGTGGTTTGCCAGTAAGAATTTTTAAACGCATCTAAAACTGGCGGGTTACAGATGCGTTTTTTATTTTCATTTTCTATGAGGCTATTATAATATAGAATTTACAAAAAGTCAATAACAAAATTGAAAAATATTTATATACAAACTCCATCTTTTATGATAAAATATATCATAAGAAGTGGAGTTTTATTTATGGTAGCAGAGATTATAGTAAATAGATTAGCTAAAGATTTAAATAGAATATTTGATTATCTTGTTCCAGAGCATATGGAAAGTTCCATAAAAATTGGAGCAAGAGTTTTTGTACCTTTTGGTCCTAAAAATTCACAAATTGAGGGCTTTGTTATTGGTTTTAAAGGGTCTTCAGAGTTTGCAAATAAAGAGATTATAAAAATTGAAGATTTTCCTTTAACAGAGGAAAACATTGAGCTTGCTCGTATTATGGCTAGAAGATATTTTTGTAACATTTCAGAGTGTATAAAGTTGATGCTTCCACCAGGCGAAAAAACAACGAATTTAGAAAATAGAATTAAAGATAAGATTGCTAATTTTGTATATTTAACAAAAGATGAAGATGAGATTGAGTTAGATATCGAACTAGGCAAGTTGAAAAATGCAAAACATATTAAAGTTTTACGTTTTCTGGAGGAAAATGATGGCATATACAAGGCAGATTTGGAAGGTATTATGGAGGTTTCAAGTGCAGTAATTAAAACATTAGAGAAGAACGAATATGTTGAGATAGTTGAACAGAAGATTGAAAGAAATCCTTTTAAAAATAGAGAAATAAAAAGAGACAAGCCTTTAATTTTAACAGAAGAACAAAAACAAGCTTTTGATAAAATTAATAATAGTGGGTTTAATGAGTTCTTGCTTTATGGAGTTACTGGTTCAGGTAAAACTGAGGTGTATTTACAACTTATTCAAAGCATTATAGATAAAGGAAAAAAAGCAATTGTTCTTGTGCCTGAAATATCACTTACACCACAGATGGTAGATAGATTTTCTGCAAGATTTGGAGATTGCATATGTGTACTTCATAGTAAATTATCTACAGGTGAAAGAAACGACCAATGGAAGAATATTAAAGAACGGCAAATGCAAAATAGTAATCGGTGCAAGATCTGCAATATTTGCACCGATAGATAAATTAGGAATAATAATAATTGATGAGGAACATGATAGTTCATATAAATCAGATATGGCACCAAGATTCAAAGCACAAGATATTGCAAAGTATTTAGCTAAAAAGTATGACATACCAGTTGTTCTAGGTAGTGCAACGCCAGACATTTCAACATACCATAGTTCGAAAAATATAATAAGACTTACAAAAAGAGCAAATAGCTCAAACTTGCCAGATGTAGAGGTTATAGATTTAAGGCAAGAACTTGCAGTAGGAAACCGTACGATTTTAAGTGAAAGATTAAAGGAAGAAATAGAAAACAATTTAAAAGAAAAGAAACAAACAATTCTATTTTTGAATAGGAGAGGCTTCTCAACCTTTGTAATGTGTAGAGATTGCGGGTATACTGTAAAATGCAAAAGATGTAATATTAGTTTAACGTACCACATGAAAGAGGATAAATTAAAATGCCATTATTGTGGGTATGAGATGAATAATATTAAAATTTGCCCAAAATGTAAAAGTAAAAATATTAAACATTTTGGAAGTGGAACCCAGAAATTAGAGGAACTTATCCACAACCTTTATCCACAAGCAACTACAATTAGAATGGATATAGATACTGTTAGTAAAAAGAATTCACATGAAGAAATTCTAAATAAATTTAAAAATGAGAACATAGATATTTTAATTGGAACACAAATGGTAGTAAAAGGACATCACTTTCCAAATGTAACACTAGTTGGTGTTATTGCAGCAGATAGCAGTTTAAATACAGGAGATTATAGAGCAAATGAGAGAACCTTTGATATACTGGTACAGGTAGCACGGAAGAGCAGGAAGAGAAAAGCTACCAGGCAAGGTAATTATACAAACATATTCACCAGAAAACTTCTGTATAGAGTGTGCTAAAGAGCAAGATTATGATAAATTTTATAAAACTGAAATAGAATTAAGAAAACAATTGAAATATCCACCATTTTGCGA
>CAZTBY010000055.1:0-7035 GCA_964612395.1 uncultured Clostridium sp.
TCATTTTAAATCACCATTTTTATAATAACCAAAATTTTGCAAAGCTATACATGTGTTTTAATTTTCATTTTTCCTTTTTTATTTACTTTTATTGTAATTTCTCCTGCTATGTCCGTCCTATAAATCTTACTTCCGTAGCTTTGTAAGGTTTGTAATGTTTTCACATTAGGGTGTCCGAATTTGTTATTTTCTCCCACTCCTATTATTGAAATTTGCGGTTTAACTTTATTTATAAATTCATTTATTGACGATGTTTTTGATCCATGATGTGCAACTTTTAATATATTTGATTTTAGTTCTTCATTTTTATACTTTGATATTATTTGTTTTTCTGCTAACTCTTCAATATCCCCTGTGAAAAGCATGCTAAAATTTTTGTACTCAATTTTTGCAACAATTGAATTATTATTAAGAGGGTTTTCTTGTAGTAAATTAATATCTGGCCATAATGCTTTAAAACTAGTATATTCATCAAATTTTATAACATCTCCAGCTTGTACTACTTGTATATTAATGTTCTTTTCTTTAGCCATGTTTATTATATCTTCGAACTCTTTACTCTCTTTTGCTTGCTTACAAATTACTAGTTGTTTTACATTCAATTTATCAATGATCTCTTTTGAAGATTTACAATGATCTGAATCGAAATGCGATATTATTAAGTAATCAACTGTTTTTATTCTTTTATCTAGCAGGTATTTTGCTACAACATTTTCTGCTTCCCCTGTATCTATTATTACTATTTTATTATGAGGTGTTTTTATAACAGTACAATCTCCGTTGCCCTACATCTACAATATGAATTTCTAGGCTTCCCGGTATTAGAGGTATAACATTTAAAATAATTATTGTTATTATTGTAATGATGAGTATTTTCGTTATTTTTTTCTTCTTCAATATACAATATACTAATATGTAATACTCTATTACCACAGCAATGCTCGGTGTTTTTATTGTGAAAAATCCAAAAGGTATTTGTGCAGTAATTTTTGATATATAAATTAGAAGGTTTACTATTATATTTAAAAATTTTCCTAAAGCTTTGCCAAGTGGTAAAAATACTATTCCAGTAATAATATTTAAATATCCGAAATAATATTATTATTCCCGCAAGTGGCGCTGCTATAATATTTGAGAGAATAAAATTTGTGTATATTATATTAAAATATAAAGCTGTTATTGGTAATACCATTATTTGTGCCGAAATTGTTATAGAAAGAATTTTGGCTAATTTTTCATTTGTATATTTTTCTAAAAATTTTGATATTGGTGTATTTAATAGAACAATCCCAAGAGTTCCAAGATAGGAAAGCTCAAGCCCAATATCTTTTATTGCATATGGATTGAAGCTTAGAATAATTAATAAAGATAATGCTATTGAATTTAATGTATCTGATTTTCTATGAATGATTTTTGCAAATATCATTAAAATGCTCATTATTGAGGCCCTTACAACAGATGAGCTAAATCTTGTTATAAACATAAAAAGTATTAGAAAGCTAATCGTGCACAAATAACTTCTTCGTTTAGACACTTTGCTTTTTGTAAGAATATATGTTATTCCAAGTATAATATATGAAACATGTGTACCTGAAATTGCTAAAATGTGGGAAATACTGGCTTTGCTAAACGCATCTGTTATTTCTTCCGATATATCGTTTTTCTCGCCTATTAGTATACCTGTAACTAAGCTACTTGTTTCTGTTGGCAAAATTTCTTTGGCTACATCTATTACTTTTGTTCTAATTTTATTGCTCAAATTCAATATAATATTTAAGTTATTTTCTTTTATAATATTTAACTTTTGAGCTTTAATTGTTCCATATATCTTTTTTGTTTTTAAATATTCTCTATAATTAAAGCCTTTATAGTTTTTATCTTCTGGAGGCCTTGTATATGTACCCTCAATAGTTATCAACATGCCATACTTTAATTCCTGTGGAAAATTCTTCTTTACATACAGTATGAAGGTTTTCCCATCCACATCTATATTATAATTCTTATAATATTCTGTTTCTTTTGCATCACTTTTAACTGTTGCAGTTTTCTTTACTTCTATTGAGAATTCATTGTATACTTTTTTGAACTTCAAATTTGTCAGATTCAAATAAATATTTGAAATAATTGCGGAAATAAAAATTATTAGAAATATCTTTCTTCTTTTAATGAAAAAATAATATACTTTATGCTTGTTTTTTTGAATTAAAAATAGTAGAAGTGCAAACATTATAACTATACAGGCTATACCTTGTTTTAAGTATAGCCCCATTATTATTCCTAAAAGCACTCCCACTAATATTGTAATTAGTGGTCTTTTTATTTATATCACCTCTTAAATTTAAGTGTTAGCTTTTGTTACAAGGTTTTTAAATATGTACCCTTCATATACTACATCATCAATACTTGTAAATTTTACTTTGTACCATTCTTCTGTTTCTGCTGTAATTATAAAAGATGTATCCTTTGTAAGAGTTGTTACTATTTCAGAATCTGTTGATGCTTGTTTTCTCATATTTGCATAATCTACTGCTACAAAGCCTTTTACATTTTTAACTGTAGTTTCTGCACTACTTGAATTATCTGCTGGTTTAGTTTCTGTTGTTGTTTCTGGTTCAGCAGGTATTTCTGTCTCTGTAACTGTTGTCTGACTTGGTTCTTCTACCTCATTTTGTTCTTGTGGTTCTTCTATTTTTGTTTCTTCCACTGTTTGTATTTTTATTTCATTTTGTATTCCATATGTTCTTACCCAACCTTTTACTTCCCCTGCAGTTATATATGACCAATTTGTTATTTGTTTTTCAATTTTAATTTCTACATTGGTCTCTACTTCATTTATAACTGTTGATGTTATAAGTGGCATATTATATACTTTAATTTTATTTTGAGTTTTGGTTTGTTCTTGATTTCCTTCTGTAGTTGGTTCCGTTGTTGGTTCTGTGGTTTTTTCTGTTGTTTCGGTTTTATTAACAAATTCAGCAAATAGATATCCTGTTTGTTCATTAACTTTAACTTTATACCATTCTCCATCCTCTTCTACAATTTCTACTTGTGTTTTATCTGGAACTGTTACAAGTGGGTTTCCACCTTTACTTGCTGTTTCTCTTAAAATTAGTCCACTCGGAGCATTTACAACACCTACTGTAGCAAATACAGTTGTTCCTAAAACACTTAAAGTTCCTAATGTTGTTACACAAATTTTTTTCCAATTTAACATAACAAAATCTCCCCTTTTATGGGGAGATTATATATTTTTTTGCACGTTTTGTCAAGTATTTTATAGGACTTTTTCTTTTTCATTTCGTTCTATGTAATCATCTAGCATCATTTTAATAACTGCTATTGCAGGTACTCCCAAAAACATTCCAAGTACACCAAAATATGCTCCTCCTACTGTTACTGCAAAGATAATTAATATTTTACTTATTTCTAAAGCATCTCTTAATATTTTAGGATTTATAATATTTGCATCAATTTGTTGTAATATAATAAGTACCACTGCAACCCATATTGCCTGCACAAATCCACCTGTAAATATTGTTATTAAACATGCTACAATTACTGCTATTATTGCTCCAAAGTATGGTATCAAGTTAAATACACCAATTAAGAAACCAAGTAAAACTGCATATTTTACTTTCATTATTATTAGCGCAACTGACATTGTAATTGCTACTACTATTGCATCAATTATTTGCCCTGATATATATTTAAAAAATATATCATTTCCTTTTTCAAAATATCTATCTATTGCTTGGCATTTCCTTTCTGTGAATATACTTCTGTTAAATCTTTTTACAAAATTAACAATTTCAGCTCTTTCAAGCAATATATATATTGATACTACAATGGTTACAAACGCACTAAATATTCCGTTCGCAATTCCTATTACCTTTTCTAAATACATTGCTAGGTTATCTAAATCTAATAACTTTGCTATATCAATTTGCTGTAGTTTTGCAATTGCATTTTGCACTGCTTCAGTCTTGAGAATATTATCATCTGGCAATTCTTCTATATACTTTATTGCACTATCGTAATAACCTGGTAAATTACTTGCAAGCTCAACAATACTGTCCGATAACATTGGAACAAGTATCTTTATTAGTAATGCAATTACTAATACTGTTAAAAGATATGTTGTTGCAACAGATAAACCTCTTGCTTTTTTACTTAATATTTTATTTTTTCTATACAATTCTTCGATTTTTCTAGCTGGTATATAGAGTAAATATGCCAGTAATATTGCCATTAAGAATGGTTTTATGACTTTAATTAATCCTGCAACCCATTCACCTATTCCTGTAAAATTATCTAAAATTTTATACACTATAACTATTGCAACTAGCAATGTGAACCAATAAACCCACTTTGTTTCCCTCTTAAACTTTCTAATCATTTTAAACCTCCTACTTCTAATCCAATTGGACAATGATCACTTCCTAATACTTTATCAAATATGTATGCTTCTTCAATTTTAGTTTTTATTCTATTTGATGTTAAGAAATAATCTATTCTCCAACCTATGTTTTTTTCTCTTGCATGACCCATGTATGACCACCACGTGTAAGAGTTTTCTTTATCTGGATATAAATATCTAAAAGTATCTGTAAACCCCGTTTCTATTAGTTTTGTCATTTTTTCTCTTTCTTCATCTGTAAAACCAGCATTTTTTCTGTTTGTTTTTGGGTTTTTTAAATCTATTTCTTTATGTGCAACATTTAAGTCTCCACAAACTATAATTGGCTTTTTTTCATCTAACATTTTTAAATATTTTTTAAATTCTTCCTCCCAAAGCATTCTGTAATCTAGTCTTGCAAGTTCTCTGCCTGAATTTGGTGTATAGCAATTTATTACGTAAAAATCTTCAAATTCAAGAGTTATTACTCTTTCTTCTTGATCATGTTCTTCTAGTCCTATTCCATATCTTACATTTTTAGGTTTTATTTTTGAAAATACTGCTGTGCCTGAATAGCCCTTTCTTATAGCACAATTAAAGTATTGTGCATAACCTTCTAAATTAAGTTCTATCTGTCCTTTCTGCATTTTTGTTTCTTGTATGCAGAATATATCCGCATCAATTTCTTTAAAAAATTCCATAAAGCCTTTTTTATATACTGCTCTTAAGCCATTTACATTCCAAGAAATTAGTTTCATATTTTTTCCTCTTTATATATTTTAAGTTTTTCTAGTACTTTATATATTTTTGTTCCGTACGGAATCATATACCAGTCATCTTTATTTAATGTTTTTGTTAAAACTATCATTACTCCATATGTTATTGCTCCTACTACTATTGCTATTATTGTAGCTTTTGAATTACCTAATATTCCAAGTAATGCATGATGTGTTCCAAATGCAATTACACCCATTACTCCCGCTGAGAAAACTGGTTTTAATATGTGTTTAATAAATTTTATATCAATCTTTATGTATTTGCTTAAACAATAACTACATATTGCAAAATTAATTCCTTGGCATACTGTTGAGCTAATTGGTGACCCTAGTATGTTAATTTGCGGGTTACTTACTAAAATAATATTTAATACTGTTTTTACACCAGCTCCAATTGCTAGTGCTATTGCTGGTATATGTGTTTTTCCAAGTCCATATAGACCACCGTTTATAACATAGCTTAGTGCAACAAATACCATTGAAATTGATGTTATCTGAAGAATAGTTGCTCCTTCATATGAATTTGGATATATAGTTTTTAGTATTGGTTCTGCAAGTGTAATTAATCCAACTGCACATGGTGCAATTATTATTATAGTAAAGAAAAATGAAAATGACAATCTTTTTATTGCTGTTGCTTTATCTTTTTTAGCAAGTGATGCTGCAATTGCTGGTACTAAGGCTGTACAAAATGCTGCATTTATAGCTAAAGGTAGACGTATAATTGTTTCAATTTTTGATACCATTCCAGATAATTGCATTGCTTTTGCTTCTAATGCAACTTTACCACCTTCAATTCCTTGGAAGGCTTTTTGTATACAGTTGCTTACTGTTAAAGTATCTATTGTTCCATTTAATTCTGCTACTAGCGAACCTATTGTCATTGGTATTGATACTGCAAATATAATTTTTAAAATTTGTTTTGTCGTTTTTGTTTCCATTTGTACTGTTTGGTTTTTGCAGTCTTCTAATATTTCTGGTCTTTGTTTTTTATAGAAAATTATAATATAAATAAATGCTATTACTATTGCTATTGTGCTTGATAGGTTTCCTGCTGCTGCCATTATTGCTGTGTCTTTGCCTACTGTTGCATATACAAATAGAATTGTAAGTATGCAGTTTAAAAATTGTTCTAGTGTTTGTGTAACACTTGTTGGTTTCATTGTACCTAGCCCTGCAAAATAACCTCTTAAAACTGCTCCTGCCGTTACAAACATTATTGCTGGTGCAAGTACCATTAGAGTATATTTTACCCCTTCAACATTTATTATGTTTTTTGCAATAAAGTCAGCTCCGAAAAATAAACCAAATGACATTACAACTCCTATTCCTGTAAAGGTTTTTAATGCAGTTGTAAATATTCTATGTGCACCTTTATAATCTCCTATTGCAATTCTTTCAGATACAAGTTTTGAAATTACTGTTGGTATGCCTACTGATGATAACGTTAATAATAATGAATATATTTGGTACCCTGTTGAATAATATCCATTTCCTGTATCTCCAAATCCATCTATATTTATTATTACTAGTCTATATACGAAGCCTAGTATTTTTATTGTTACTTGAGCTATCATTAGCATAAGTACATTTTTCATAAATGACACTTGATTTTTTTGTTTCTTTGCTTTTTCCATTTTCTCCCTCATTTTTTTCTTTTATTTATATCATATATTGTGAAGTTTTACAAGACAAAAAAAATAAAAGTCAAGAATAATTTCAAAACTTCTATTTTTTATTGGAGCCGCTAGTCAGATTTGAACTGACGACCTACTGATTACAAGTCAGTTGCTCTACCAGCTGAGCTACAGCGGCATTCTATATTAAATTGGTGACCCCTACGGGAATCGAACCCATGTCTCC
>CAZTBY010000056.1:0-7001 GCA_964612395.1 uncultured Clostridium sp.
ATAGTTGAAATTACGGGAAGTCCTAGAGAAACTATACAAAATGGGTTTAAGCAACAAATAATCGAAGATGGAGAAGAATGGATTGAAATGATGGTATCAAGAAATAGCTTAGCTCATATATATGATGAGAAGGCATCAAGAGAAATCTATGATAAGATAAAAAGTCAATATGTGAACTTATTTGAAGCACTAAAACAAAAGATGATAAATGTATAAAATATAAAATTAGGAGGTTTTACAAATGTCAAATATTAAATTAATACTAGAAAATGCAAAAATTGATAAAAAGGAGTTTACAAAATTTAATAAGAAAGTTGAAAAAATACATGAAGAATTACATAACATTGCAAATGATGAAAATGAATTTGCAGGTTGGATTCATTTGCCCACAAACTATGATAAAAACGAGTTTGAAAGAATAAAAAAATCAGCAAATAAGATTAAAAAAGATTCAGAGGTTTTTGTAGTTATTGGTATAGGTGGTTCATATTTAGGTGCACGTGCGGTTATAGAAGCTTTAACTAATACATTTTATAACATAAATCCAAATAGAAAAACGCCACAAATATTTTTTGTTGGAAATAATATGAGTCCTAATTATTTGAATGACTTGCTTGAATGTATTGGAAACAGAGATCTTTCAATAAATGTTATTTCAAAATCTGGAACTACAACAGAGCCAGCTATTGCATTTAGAATCTTCAGAGAATTTTTGGAATCTAAATATGGAATAGACGAAGCAAGACGTAGAATATATGTTACAACAGATAAAGAAAGAGGAGCTCTTAAAACTCTTTCAAATGAAGAAGAATATGAGACATTTGTTATACCAGATAATATAGGTGGAAGGTATTCTGTTTTAACAGCGGTTGGACTACTTCCAATTGCAGTAGCAGGAATTGATATAGATAAATTGATGAGTGGAGCCAAAAAAGCAGAAGATAAGTATAATGAGAGTTCATTAAAATATAATGAATGTTACCAATATGCTGTTGCAAGGAATATTTTATACAAACAAGGAAAAACAACTGAAATACTTGTAAATTACGAACCTAAAATGCAATATATAACAGAATGGTGGAAACAATTATATGGAGAAAGTGAAGGAAAGGAAGGAAAAGGTATTTTTCCAGCAGGTGTTACTTTTACTACAGACTTACATTCTCTAGGTCAATACATACAACAAGGTGAAAGAAACCTATTTGAAACAGTAATTAATATTGAGACACCAAATACAGATATTACAATAAAAAAAGATGCAGATAACATAGATGGTTTAAATTACTTAGCAGATAAAACAATGGACTACGTAAATAAAAAAGCAATGGAAGCAACAGTTGAGGCACATGTTGTAGGAAATGTTCCCAATATAATGCTTATAATGGAAAAATTAGATGAAGAAAATTTAGGAGAACTTATATATTTCTTCGAACTTGCTTGTGCAGTATCTGGAAAAGTTTTGGGAGTAAATCCATTTAATCAACCAGGTGTTGAAGCATACAAGAAAAACATGTTTAGATTACTTGGAAAACCTGGGTTTGAAGACACGAAAGAAGAAAAATAAAGAGAGGAGCAAAAAGGCTTGGACTTAGTATGTTTTCCAGCGCTTAATTTGAAATTTAATGTTGACCCTATTGCTTTTACGATATTTGGAATAGATATTTATTGGTATGCTATATTAATAACATCAGCAATTGCTATAGGAATATTAATTTTTAAGAAGAAAGAGCGGTTTATTTGGAATTAAATTTGAAAATATAATAGATCTTCTTATATTCCTAATTCCAATATCAATTATATCTGCAAGATTATATTATGTGCTGTTCGATTTTAAATATTTTATTAAAAATCCTGTGCAAATTTTTAACATACGAACAGGTGGAATGGCAATATATGGTGGCATTATAGGTGGAATTATTACTTGTATTGTATTTTGCAAAAAGAAAAAAATAAAAATCTTAGACTTGCTAGATTATTTAGCACCAGCACTTGCTTTAGGGCAGGCAATAGGAAGATGGGGGAATTTTGTAAACATTGAAGCATACGGAGAGGAAACTACACTTCCTTGGAGAATGGGTATATATGAAGCAAATAAATATATAGAAGTTCACCCAACATTTCTTTACGAATCTATAGTGACATTTATTATATTTATAGTATTAATGAAAAAAGGAAAAAACAGAAAGTTTTCAGGAGAATTAACATATATTTACTGCATAATATATGGGATAGAAAGATTCATAGTAGAAGGTTTAAGAACAGATAGTTTAATGTTTGGAGCTATTAGAATTTCGCAACTTGTATCATTTGTAATTTTAATTCTTCGGAGTAAGTTTGTATATAAAGAACAAAAAAAGGGGATAATCCCTTTTTTTGTTTTACCAACCACCGTTTAATTGGCTCTTTAATGTTAAGTTTATTACACTTCCAATTTCAATTTGTGAATCTGCAGCAATATCTTGACTGATTACAATTCCAGAACCATCAAGTGAGATATTTAAGTTGTTTTCTAATGCAACATTTTGTGCTTCCGAAACTGACATACCTTTAAAATTAGGTACTACCACAGATGTAGCAACATTTGAGTTTTGAGTATATAAAAACACTTCTGCGTTTTCAAGTAACTGTGCACCTTTTTTAGGCATTTGATTTGTTACAAGGTCAGTATCCTGAACGGAACTATCTATATGAACTTTAAAGCCATAAGATTCTAAAAGTGTACGAGCTTCTGCAATAGTTTTATTTTTTAAGTCTGGCATAGTTTTTGTAGTATAGTTAGAACTATCTGTATTACTTGAAGCAACACCAATATAAGGTAAAACCTCAGATAATATTTGACCAACAACAGGTCCTGCAATTTCTCCACCTTGGAAAGATTCACCTTGTGGATTGTATAAAGCAACAAGTACAACAACTTGTGTATTAACAGTAGGTGAAAGACCTAAGAAAGAAGCAACATAAGTTCCATCACCTTGTCCAAGGTTTTCAGATGTACCAGATTTTCCACCTATTGAATATCCTTTAACATCAGCATATTTACCAGTTCCACTACTTACTGCATAATCTAACATATCCATAACTTCACTTGCAGTTTTTTTAGAGACTACTTGTCTTACACGAACAGGGTCTGGTGTTGTTACACTACCAGTATTTGTATCAACAATTGTATCAACAATTCTAGGCTTCATTAAAACGCCTTCATTTGCAATGGCAGAAACAGCTGTTATAAGTTGCAATGGTGTAATATTTATTCCTTGACCAAAAGACATAGTTGCAAGTTCAAAATTTTTTATAGAGTTTAGGTTGTAAAAAATACTATTTTGTTCCCCATAAAAATCAGAATCTGTAGTTGAAAGTAAACCATAAGCATTATAATATTTAAACAAAGTAGGAGCTCCAATTTTTAAACCTAATTGTATAAAAGATGGGTTACAGGAATTTGCAAGAGCTTGTTTTAAAGATTGTCCTAAATGTGGGTTTGTGTGTCTCCAACAATTGATTGCAATATTATCAACAAGCTCGCTACCAGAACAATAAAATGTATCTGGTGTGTTTTCATCTACAATTCCTTCCTCTAAACCAATAGAAGCTGTAATTATTTTAAATACAGAACCAGGCTCATAAGTATTTTGAACTGCTTTATTTCGCCACATATCATATAAATAATTTGTTTTATCTTCGCTAGACATTGTATCCCAATTAGCTATCACAGTTTGATTTGTAGGTGTAAAAGGAGTATTCAAATCATAATCAGGGTAATTTGCCATAGCTAGAATATTACCAGTTGAAGGTTCCATTACAATTGCAGTTCCATAATCAGCAATGTTATCTACAACAGCTTGTGAAAGGTATTTTTCAACAATAGATTGAATATTTACATCAAATGTTAAATAAACATTACTTCCATTTTGAGCAGCTATATAGGATTTTTGTTGATTAGGAATTTCGCTATTTACAGAATCTATAAGTGTTACCATTTTACCAGCCGTACCAGATAAAATAGAATCTAAAGAATTTTCTAACCCAAATAAACCGGTTACTATCGGTACCAGTAAAACCAATCATATGGCAAGCTAAGCTATTATAAGGGTAATATCTTTTTATAGAAGAGTCTATATTAATTCCACTATATATTTTATTAGAATTCATCCAGTCTTTTAAAGCTTGAATTTTATCATTTTCAATCTTAGAAGCAATAGTAACAGTAGCTTCGTTAGATGTTAGTTTATTATAAATATCAGTATATTCTAAGCCAAAGATATTACTAAAAGACTGTGCAACAAACTCTAAATTTACTTTATCACCATTAGTATATTTTAATAAACTTGGATTAACCGTAACAGTATCAACCTCAGCACTAAGAGCCAGAACTTTGCCATTAGTATCGTAAATAGTTCCTCTAGAAGGTGTTAATGTTTTAGTTGCAGTTTGCTGAGTACTTGCTGCTTTGCTTAAAGATGGTCCATCAATAAATTGTAGATAAACAAGCCTAAAAATAAGCAAAATAAACAGTATAATAAAAACTACTGCAAGGATCTTTAGTTTTTTTATATTCGAATTATTAATTTTAACAATTTTACTAGATTTCTTCATATGTCCTCCATGGGTATTATTGTATATTATAAAATCTTAAAAATCAAGTGTTTCATATTGTTTTTTTGCGAAATTAGGTATATAATAATGAAGATAAATTAAAGAGAGGATGAGAGATAATGCAAGTTGAAAAGGAAGACGTTTTGCACATTGCAAAACTAGCATGTTTGAAACTAAAAGAAGAGGAAATTGAAGAATATAGAAAGAACCTTCAAGATATATTAAATTTTGCAAATATAGTAAAAGGAGTAAACACAGAGGATATTAGCGAAACAATTGGTAGCACAAGTAATGTAAATGTTTTTAGAGAAGATGAAATAAAAACATTTGAAGATGAAGCAGCATTATTACAAAATGCACCAGAAAAGCAAAATAATATGTTTAGTATACCAAAGGTTATTTAAGGAGGAAACCACATGGAACTTTATGAATTAACAGTACATGAACTAATAAAAAAAATGGATAAAAAAGAAATAACATCTGAGGATATAATAAAAAGTTATTCAAAAAGAATAAATGAAAAAGAAAAAGATGTACAAGCATTTGTAACAGAGACAATAGATACAGCAAAAGAACAAGCGAAAAATATAAATAGAGAAAATTTAAAGCTTGCTGGAATACCAATAGGTTTAAAGGATAATCTATGTACAAAAGGTGTAAAAACAACATGTAGTTCAAAAATGCTAGAAAATTTTATTGCACCATATAATGCAACAGTTGTAGAAAAGCTAGAAAATGAGGGAATTATTAGCCTTGGAAAGCTTAATATGGATGAATTTGCAATGGGAGCTTCAACAGAATATTCAGCATTTAAAATAACAAGAAACCCATGGAACTTAGAAACAGCTCCAGGGGGATCTAGCGGAGGAAGTGCAGCGGCAGTAGCAAGCGATATGGTACCTTGGGCACTTGGTTCAGATACAGGAGGATCAATACGTCAGCCAGCAGCACTTTGTGGTGTAGTAGGTTTAAAACCTACATATGGGCTAGTTTCAAGATATGGATTAGTTGCATTTGCATCATCACTTGACCAAATAGGTCCTATCACAAAAGATGTTACAGATAGTGCAATATTGTTAAATGTTATAGCAGGACATGATGAGAAAGATTCAACTTCAGTAAATATGCCTAAAAAAGATTATACAAAGAGCTTGGTAAAAGATGTAAGTAAATTCAAAATAGGTGTACCAAAAGAACTTTTAGGAGAAGGAATAAACGAAGAAGTAAAAGAAGCAGTAAAAAATGCAATTGAAGAATACAAAAAACTAGGAGCAACAGTTGAAGAATGTACACTAGATATTGCAAACGAGGCATTAGCAGTATATTATATAATTGCATGTGCAGAAGCAAGCTCAAATCTAGGTAGATTTGATGGAATAAGATATGGATATAGAACAAAAAACTTTACAAACCTAAAAGAACTATATGAAAATTCTAGAAGTGAAGGTTTTGGTGCAGAAGTAAAAAGAAGAATAATCTTGGGAACATATGTATTATCTTCAGGATATTATGATGCATATTACAAAAAAGCACAAAAGGTTAGAACTGTAATTAAACAAGAATTTGAAAAATTGTTTGAGAAGTTTGATATGTTACTTACACCAACATCTCCAACAGTTGCGTATAGAATAGGTACAAAATCAAATAATCCATTAGAAATGTATTTAGCAGACCTTTGCACAGTTTCAGTAAATATTGCAGGACTTCCAGGAATATCAATTCCATGTGGAGTAGATAGCCAAGGAATGCCAATAGGCCTACAACTAATAGGAAAACCATTTGATGAAGAAAGTATCATACAAGCAGCATATACTTATGAACAAGAAATTAAATTTAGAGAAAACAATAAACCAACATTTAAAAATTAGGAGGAGAATATGTTAAGAGAAGATTATGAAATGGTAATAGGATTAGAAGTACATGCAGAATTATCTACAAAAACAAAAATATTCTGCTCATGTCCAACAGAATTTGGTGGAGAACCAAACACACATTGCTGCCCAGTATGTATGGCAATGCCAGGAGCACTTCCAGTTCTTAATAAAAAAGTTGTAGAATATGCAATAAAAGCAGGTTTAGCCACAAATTGTAGTATAACAAGGGTTAGCAAAAATGATAGAAAAAATTATTTTTATCCAGATTTACCAAAGTCATATCAAATATCTCAATATGATATGCCACTTTGTACAAAAGGATATGTTGAAATAAAAACAGAAGGCGGAACAAAGAAAATAGGATTAGTTAGAATTCACATAGAAGAAGATGCAGGAAAGTTAAATCATGATGAGTTTGGAAGAGGAAGTTTAGTAGACTTAAACAGAAGTGGGGTTCCATTAATAGAAATAGTTTCAGAGCCGGATATGAGAAGCATTGAAGAAGCGGATAGTTATCTTAAAAAGCTAAAATCA
>CAZTBY010000057.1:0-6976 GCA_964612395.1 uncultured Clostridium sp.
GGAAAATGTCAGGTAAGTACTACATTGTATAATGCTGTTTTATCCTGTTCTGGTTTAACTGTTGTTGAAAGACATGAACATAGTGGAGAAGTTTATTATGTACCTGAAGGTAAAGATGCTTGTGTTGCCTATGGTTCATGTGATTTTAAATTTAGAAATGATAATAATTTTGATATAAAAATGTATTTTACAAATACACCAGATAATATAGATGTGAAGATTGTTAAAATATCTTCATAAAAGTCTTAACTTCTTCATACACTTGTTGTATGGAGGAGTTTATGAAAAATTTTATATATTTTTTGATTTTTATTTTACTTTTTTCTTTTATATCTCCAGTATTAGCATCTGATAGCATGTATGTGTGGTCTGATAGCTCTATTCCAGAAGCTATCTCTACATCAGTTAGTGTTGGAGAAAAAGAAGGCAACTTTTTAAACCTAACTTGTGGAAGTGCTGTACTTATGGAACAATCTACTGGCACTATTCTTTATGAGCATAATAGCCATGAACAGTTACGTCCTGCAAGTGTTACGAAAATTATGACTATTTTACTTATCATGGAGGCATTAGATTGTGGCACAATTTCGCTTGAAGATAAAGTTTCATGTTCAGAAGAAGCCTCAAAAATGGGCGGTTCACAAATTTGGCTAGATACCACGGAAACTTTAACTGTAAATGAAATGCTAAAAGCAATATGTGTAGTTTCAGCAAATGATTGCTGTGTTGCAATGGCTGAACATATTGCAGGTTCACAAGAGCTATTTGTTGAAAAAATGAACAAGCGTGCTAAAGAACTTGGAATGAATGATACATGTTTTAAAAACTGCCATGGCTTAGACGAAGATGGGCATGTAACTTCTAGTTTTGATATAGCACTCATGTCTAGGGAGCTTATGGTGAATCACCCAGCTATTACAAACTATACAACCATTTGGATGGATAGCTTACGAGATCGGAAAATCAGAACTTGTAAACACAAACAAATTATTAAGAAATTATGAAGGATGCACAGGGCTAAAAACAGGCTCAACTTCTACTGCTTTATTTAATTTATCTGCAACTGCAACAAGAAATAACCTCTCTTTAATTGCTGTTGTAATGCGTGGAGAAACAAGTGCCATTCGTTTTGCCGAAGCTAAAAAACTTTTAGATTATGGGTTTAGCAATTTTGAATATTTACAATATGGGCACAAAGGTGACACAGCAAAAAACATTTTGGTGAACAAGGGTACATTAAAAAATGTTGAAGTGATTTTTGAAAGTGATTGCCGGAAGCCTTATTCCAAAAGGTCAATCTTCAAATATAGTAACTACTATATCACTTCCAGAAACAGTAAATGCACCTATAAATAAAGGCGACAAACTTCGGAGAAGTAATCTTTACATTAAATGACCAAACACTTGGTGCAGTTAATCTTGTTGCAAATAACACAGTTAAGAAGTTAAATATTGGTAACATGATTGGCTTAGTAGTTGAAAAGTGGTTTTGTCTGTTAAGATAAAAAATAAATTCAAATAAAAAGACTGTTGAGCAAAGTATTTTTATATACTTTGTCAACAGTCTGAATGGTTTAATTCAAAGCCATTATTTTGTTTTATCTAAACTGTAATTTTCTCTTTTTTCACTTCTTCTGAAATTTCTTTCTCTTCATCTTCTTTTTCATCTGGCAAGCATAGGTTCAGTAATATGCCAACTATTGCGGCTAAGCTCATTCCTGATAGTGATATTGTAAAATTTCCTGTTGTGAAGGAAATCGCTGCTCCTCCAAGACCTAAAACTAACATTGCTGATGCTACTACAACATTTTTTGTTTTTCCAAAATCCGTTTGATTTTCAATTAACACTTTTAAACCATTTACTGATATAAAACCATATAAAAGTACAGTTACTCCTCCTAGAACTGCCCATGGGATGCTTGATATTAGAGCTGTAAATTTTCCTAAAAAACCTAGAACTATTGCTATAATTGCAGCTAACCCAATTACCCACACTGATGCCACTTTAGTCATTCCAACAACCGCAGTATTTTCACCATATGTAGTATTTGCTGGTCCTCCAATTGCTCCTGCAACAAATGTTGCTAAACCATCTCCCATTAAAGTTCTGTCTAATCCTGGATCTTCTATTAAGTCTTTTCCAATTATTGTACTTAATGCTTTGTGGTCTCCAATATGTTCAGCCATTGTAACTAAGGCAATTGGTGCCATTGAAATTGCTACCATAAAATTTGGCATGTAACTTACAAATGGTATTGCAAAATTTGGTATTGTAAAGAATGCTGCTTCTTTAACTGCTGTAAAGTCTACCATTCCAAGAATAATAGCCAAAATATATCCTGATACAATTCCTACTAAAAATGGAATTACCTTTAAAAAGCCTTTACCTCTCACAGCAACTATTGCTGTTACAAGAAATGTAAATGCTGCAACTGCTACAGTTTTCCATTCTATTGTTTCTCCACCAAGTCCAATATTTGATACTGCACTTGAAGCTAAACTTAAGCCTATAATCATAATCATTGGACCTATTACTACTGGTGGAAGCAGTTTGTTTATCCATTTTTTCCCTGTAAAGTGTATAATTGTTGCAACTATCATATAGATTAAACCAACTACCATAACACCTGTCATAGCTCCTCCTAGACCTCCTGTTGCATAAGCCACTATCATTGGTGATATAAAGGCAAATGAACTTCCTAGATATACTGGTGATTTACCTTTTGTACAAAGTATATATAATAATGTTCCAACTCCTGATGCAAGTAGTGCAATTCCTGTTGATAACACTTCTGTTCCTGCTGCACTGTTTACAAGTAGTGGTACAAGCACTGTTGCACCAAACATAGCAAATACGTGTTGAAAAGCTAAAATTATCCATTTAGCAACTTTTGGTTTTTCGTTTACATCTAATAGCATTCTTTTTTGTTTCATTTAAAAATCCCCCTCTTAAAATATAAATTACTGTTTTTGGAAAACTCGCGATTTTTTTCCAAAAAAAAACACTAATTAAAATTAGTGTTAAAATTGAAATATAAATGAAAATGAAATAACTATAAAAGCAATAAAACTTGCATTTTCTAATATTTCTATTAAATTGTTTTTATAGAAATTTTTCTTCATTTTTTTCACCCAAATAATTTTACTATATTTGTTTTAAAAAAGCAACATATTTTTCAAAAAATTTCAAAAAAATATATAACTCCTGCATTTTGCTACCGACCTTATTAATTCAATATGAAATTTCAACTGATTTATTTGTTGCTTTTTGCATTTTTTCTTTTTCTAGTAGTTTTTTTTGCATTAGTTTTTCTTCTTGTTGGCTTAGTTTTGTTGTTTTCGTTTTCTTCTGTTCCTGGCTTATTCCAAGAAATATAGTCACATGTTGCTGGGTTGTTTTCGCAAATGTAGTAATTTCTTCTTTTTCTTGTTTTTCTTATTTGAACTTTACCACCACATTTAGGACATGGTTCATCTATTGTTTCAACTAAAGGTTTTGCATTTTGACATTCTGGATATCCCGGACATGCTAGGAACTTTCCATATTTACCATATTTTATAACCATCATTCTTCCACATTTTTCACAAGGTATATCTGAAACTTCATATTCCAGTTTTACATGTTCTAACTCTTTTTCTACTTTTTCCACTGTGTTCTTGAATGGACCATAAAATTTTTGTATAACCTTTTTCCATTCTACTTTTCCTTCTGCAATTTTATCAAATTCTTCTTCCATTTCGGCTGTGAATTTAACATTTAAAACATCTGGGAAATTTTCTACTAGTAGCTTATTTACTATTTTTCCAAGTTCTGTTGGATGCAATTGTTTCTGTATTTTTTCAATATATCTTCTTGCTAGTATTGTTGTAATTGTTGGTGAATAGGTACTTGGTCTTCCTATTCCTTTTTCTTCTAACATCTTTACTAAGCTTGCTTCAGTGTATCTTGGTGGTGGTTCTGTAAAGCTTTGTTTTGTTTCTATTTTTTCTTTTTTTAATTCCTGATTTTCAGTAAGATCTGGAATTGCTTCAAATTCCTCTTTTTCTTCAATATCAGCTGTTTCAACATATAGTGTCATAAAACCTTTAAATTTTAGATTTTGTCCATTTGCTCTAAAGTTATAGTTGTCTGCTAATATTTTTACTAAAACTGTATCATAAATTGCTGCAGACATTTGGCTTGCTATAAATCTGTTATAAATTAATCTATATAACTTATATTGGTCATTACTTAAATTAGCTTTAATCTTTTCAGGCGATAATTCAATATATGTTGGTCTTATAGCTTCGTGTGCATCTTGTGCATCTCCTTTTGTTTTATAGTATCTATTTTCATAGTACTCTGGTCCATACTCTTTTTCAATATAGTTTTTTGCCCATTTTCTTGCTTCTTCTGAAATTCTTGTTGAGTCTGTTCTCATGTAAGTAATTAGACCTACTGTACCCTTTTCTGGTATTTTTACACCTTCATATAAGCCTTGTGCTATTGTCATTGTCTTTTTAATTGAAAAACTTAATTTTCTTGAAGCCTCTTGTTGCATTGTACTAGTTGTAAACGGTGGTGCTGGAGTACGTTTCTTTTCTCCTTGTCTTACTTCTTCTACTATATATTTAGCTTTTTCAATATCATTTACAATTTTACCTACATCATTTTCTGAATGTATATCTATTTTTTTATTATCTTTTCCATAGAATTTTGCCTGAAAACACTTTTGGCTCTTTGGGTCTTTAAGTTTTGCATAAATATTCCAATATTCTTCTGGTTTAAAGTTTTCTATTTCTTCTTCTCTTTCTACTATAAGTCTTACAGCAACTGATTGAACTCTACCAGCTGATAAGCCTTTTTGTACTTTTTTCCATAACACTGGACTTATTTTATAACCAACTATTCTATCTAATATCCTACGTGCTTGCTGTGCATCTGTTAAGTCCATATCTATTTTTCTTGGCTCTTTAATTGCATTTTTAACAGCATCCTTTGTAATTTCATTAAATGTAACTCTACAAACTGTATTGGGGTCTATATCTAAAATATGCGCCAAATGCCAAGCTATCGCTTCTCCTTCACGGTCAGGGTCAGTTGCAAGATATACTTTTTTTGCATCTTTTGCATCTTTTCTTAGTGATTTTATTAAATCTCCCTTACCTCTAATATTTATATATTGTGGTTCTAAAGTGTTTTCATCAATTCCTAATTTTGATTTTGGTAGATCTCTAATATGTCCCATTGATGCTACAACTTTAGTATTACCTCCTAAAAATTTCTTAATTGTATTCGCCTTTGCAGGTGATTCGACTATTACTAATTTATCAGTCATAAATATTTTCCTTTCCTATTCAAAGCTTTTATCTTATGAAACTTATAATCTCTTTTGCAAGAGTTTCTTCTTTTCCTGTATATCCATGATCTGCACCATCTATATAACATATATCTAGCTTTTCGTTTTGTATTTTAGATTTTAGAAATTCTATTAAATAATCTAAATTTTGCACAACTAAATCATGCACATTTCCCCATCTTAAAAATAGTGGAATTTGTACATTATTTAGTTCTTTAAAGTTATAATCTTTATCCCAAAATCTTGCAAAATCAATATCTTTGTTGTATTTGAAATATCTTAAATATGATTTTACACAAATTGGGTGATCAAAACTTTCTATTGGCATTAAATCATTTAGTTTTCCTTCATTCTCCTTGTTTTCGGCATATTCCATCATTTTCTCATATTTATCGCCTAAGTCATATTTCTGGCAGTCTGGAATATCAACTAAAGATAATAGCATAATTCCCTTTATATTTTTTACACTGTTTTCGTTTTTTAATTTGTTATAAGTATAAATAATCTTTGTGCATCCTAAACTATGTCCTTGTAGGTATATGTCAGTATAGCCTAGCTCAAGCATTTTGTTTATTGCTCCCTTTATGTCATAATATCCATCAAGCACGTCTTCATATACAGAACCACCATTTAGTATTTTTTCTCCTGTTATTTTTCTTGTATATGTCATAAGCTCTGCTCCCCTGTTGTTAAATGCAAAGTACGCGATTCCTGCATTTGATATTTCTTTTGATAAAATATTTTCTCTTTTTTTTAAACAATTACTTTGCATACCATGTATCGATATTACAACTTTTTGTGTTGGGTTGGTAGGTCTTTCTAGCAAGCCAACTAATTCAATTTCATCTTCTGTATTAAAATATACTCTTTCTAGCATATTTCCTCCTTATTTTTGGCGACGCAATATCCAGTTTGTTTTTGCTTCTACTGGAATATGTAATTTAACTTTTTGACCTTCTTTTCCTGGATTCACAAATTCAATTTGCTCATCAGTTTCGGCATCCCATAGTTTATCTATTGTAAATTTGAAAACGTCTATTTGATTTGGAATTATTAGCTCTAGTTTGTCGCCTATTTGTAATCTATTCTTTATTTCTATTATACTCTTTTCTTTATTAAATTCCTGCACTTTTCCACCAAATTCGAATTTTGGATTATATTGTTTTCCTTCATATTCTTGAAAATCTCGGTTGTTCTTATTATTAAAATAAAATGTTGTTAAACCTCTTGTTTTTGTTTTTTCAAGTTCATTTAAATACTTTGTATAATCGTAATTTTCTGGGTCTTTTATATAATCGTCTATTGCTGTTCTATATGTGTTTATAATTGTTGCTAGGTAATATTCTGTTTTAAGCCTTCCTTCTATTTTTAAGCTATCTACACCCATTTCAATTATTTCTGGTAATTCTTTTATTAAGCACATATCTTTAGAAGATAATATGTATGTACCATGTTGATCTTGTTCAACAGGCATCATAAGACCTGGGTTGTTTTTTTCTTCTAAATATAAGTTATATGCCCATCTACAACTTTGTGCACAATCTCCAAGGTTTGCACTTCTACCTGCTAGGAAATCACTTAAATGGCATCTGCCTGAATATCCATAGCAGATAGCCCCATGTACAAACATTTCTATT
>CAZTBY010000058.1:0-6959 GCA_964612395.1 uncultured Clostridium sp.
GTCTAATATAATTCTTGCTGCATCTACATTTGCAAGTACCTTTGCATTATATTCTTGATGGTTCTCTGTAGCATAAGGATATGGAATAAATATTGCAGGTTTTCCACATTTTGCAACTTCTGTTATTGTCATTGCTCCACTTCTTGAAACCACTAAATCTGCTAAGTTTAAAACTTCTTCCATGTTGTATATATATGGAACTATTGAGGCATTATATGCTTCCTTAATATTATTTTTAACTTCTTCATATTTTTTAGAACCTACTGCCCAAATTATTTGATATTTTTTATTCATTTTTTTATTAATAATTTCTATAAAGCATTTATTTATTGTTTCTGCCCCTTGGCTTCCACCAAATACAGTAACTACTGGCAAATTATTATTTATTTTAAATTGCTTTTTAATTGTTTGTTTTTGTTCTTCTGTTAATTCTATCTTATTAACTTTTGTTGGAGTTCCTGTAATTACAACTTTTTTTGCCTTTGGAAGGCGTTTTTCTGCATCTTCAAAGCCAACTAAAACTGTATCTGTTTTTCTAGATAGCACCTTTACTGCAACACCCGGAAAAGCATTACTCTCATGTATTACTGTAGGTATTTTATATTTGAATGCACCTGAAAACACAGGTCCACAAATATATCCACCTGTTCCTATTACGATATCTGGTTTTATTTCTTTTATTATATTTTTAGCAGTTTTGTAGCTTTTCAAAGTTTTGTATGCATTTTTGAAGTTATTTAAACTTATTTTTCTTCTAATTCCATATGCTTCAATAGTTTTTAATTTATATCCACTTCTTGGAACTAAATCATTTTCTAGACCTCTTGGAGTACCAATAAAAGTTATATCAGCATTTGGATAATGCCTTTTTATTTCATTTGCTATTGCTATTCCTGGGTTAATATGTCCACCTGTTCCAGCTGCTGCAATAATAACCTTCATATATTACTTCCTCCCTAATTTTAATAATGGGCGAGCTCATTGTTGCCCTTAAATTTTATTACTTTGCCTTGAAATGTTTAAAAGCACACCGAACTGCTGCAAGTAATATTATAAGTGATGTTCCTCCATAACTAAAGAATGGTAAAGCTATTCCTGTTACTGGTATTGATGAAGTTACAACTGCAATATTCATTATTGCTTGGAAACCTATTAATGCTGTTATTCCACATGCTAGTAAACTTCCAAACATATCTGGTGCCTTCATAGATATTATTATTCCTCTCCATATAAATATTGCAAAAAGCAATATAACTATCATACATCCTATAAAACCTAGTTCTTCTGCTAAAACGGCAAAAATATAGTCATTATGTGGCTCTGATATATATAAATATTTTTGTCTGCTATTTCCAAGCCCTACTCCAAATAATCCTCCTGAACCAATTGCATACAGTCCCTGTATTATTTGCCATCCTGTATCTAATGGGTCTGCCCATGGGTTTGTAAATGCTATTAATCTTTTTAATCTATATGCACCTATTCCAAATTCCTTTGCAAGAACATATAATGCTGTTGAGCCAAGTACTGCTCCTGTCCCTCCAAAAATTGCAAAATGAGATATTTTGCAACCTGCCATAATCATCATAACTGATATTGTAATTATAATTATTACAGAAGCACTTAAGTGTGATTGTTTCCAAAGTAATATCACTATGGCTGGTGCTACAAAAAGTAATAATGGTTTAAAAAAGCCTTTTCCTAAGTTTTTTAATTCTCCCCTATGTATTGTAAGATATGCTGCAAAAAAGATTATTAGCCCAAGTTTTGTAATTTCTGATGGTTGTATTGTTCCAAAAACAGGGAATTTTATCCATCTTAATGCACCATTTACCTCAACACCTATCCCAGGAATTAAAACTGCTGCAAGCCCAACTATTGAAATTACCCAAATTGGTTTATAAAATTTTGCAAGTATTTTATAATCGATTTTTGATATTACATACATAATAAATAGCCCAAGTCCTGCTGCTATTGCTTGTTTGTATGCATATGTGTAACTACTAGATGTAGAAGAAAGCGACATTGGTGAACTTGCAGAAAGCACCATTGTTATTCCCATACCTAAAAGTACTAATACATCTAGAAACAATATAAAATCAAATGGTTTGTTTTTATCGCTTTGTTTGCGAACATTACTCGCTACTGCATTTGTTTTTGTTTTCATAAATACCTCTCTTTTATATACTATGTTTCTTTTGTTTATATAGAACAAAGACCTATAATGCAAAGCATTAATGTGAATATACAAAATATTGATACTACTTTGTTCTCATTCCAGCCTGATAATTCAAAATGGTGATGTAATGGTGCCATTTTGAATAATCTTTTTCCTCCAGTTTTTTTGAAATAAATAACTTGCAATACTACTGATAGTGTTTCTACCACTGGTATAGCTGCTATTATTAGAAGTATTAGTGGCATTTGTAAATACAAAGCCATTGCTGAGATTACACCTCCGTAATAATAACGAACCTGTATCTCCCATAAACACCTGTGCAGTATTTAGGTTAAATATTAAAAATCCTAAACATGCTCCAACTATAATACTTCCAAATACTACAATTTCCTTAACATCTAAGATAATTGCAATTACAGTTAAGCAAGTTGTTATAATTGCTGAAACGCTTGTACTTAGTCCATCTATTCCATCTGTTAAGTTTACTGCATTTGTTGTTCCAAGCATTACAAAAATTGCAAATGGAATATATGCAAGAACTGGCAATATTATTTCCTTCTTTAAAAATGGAATTATTGTTGTTGTTCCTAGATTTACACCTTTTAGTAAATATAGTGTAAATAGCACAGCTATTATAAGTAGTCCAAGCATTTTTTCTGATGGTTTTAGCCCTTTAGTATTTTTAAGTACTAATTTTTTATAATCATCTATAAAGCCAATAAGTCCAAAACCTATTGATATAAGCAATAGTGGGAACAATTTTTTTCCAACTTCTGGGTCTGTTTTAGAGTAATAAATATATCCGCCTATTGTGCCTATAATTATTCCTGCGGCAATAATTATTCCTCCCATTGTTGGTGTTCCTTTTTTACCTAAATGGCTTTCTGGTCCATCATCTCTTTCTATTTGTCCTATTTTGAATTTTCTAAGTATAGGTATTATAAATATTGCTAGAATTACTGTTGCAGCAAAAGAAACAAACAGTATTCTTGTTTGGAAATACAATTTATATTACCTCCTTTATAATTTCTCTTTCATCATAATGATGTTTTACTCCATTTATTTCTTGATATGTTTCATGTCCTTTCCCTGCAAGTACTATTATATCGTTTTTGCTTGCCATGTTAATTGCATATTTTATTGCTTCTGTTCTATTTACTATTTTTACATATTTACCTTTTGCTTTTTTAGCTCCAACTTCTATTTCGTTTACTATTGTATCTGGATCTTCTGTTCTTGGATTATCTGAAGTTATTATTGTAAAATCTGCAATGCTTGTTGAAATTTGTCCCATTATTGGTCTTTTAGTTTTATCTCTGTCTCCACCACAGCCAAATACTGATATTACTTTTCCTCTTGTATAGCTTTTTACAGCACTTAATATACTTTGAAGACTTTCTGGTGAATGTGCATAGTCAAGCATTATTGTTAAACCTTTTTTATTATCTATAAGCTCGCTTCTTCCTGGAACTCTAACATTTAATAAAGCTTCTTTTATTATTTCCGCATCTACTCCTAATTTGCTCGCAACACTTATTGCTGCTAAAGAGTTATAAACACTAAACCTGCCTGGAATACCTGTTTTTACTCTTTCATTTTTTCCATTTATTTTAACTTTAAAATCTACACTTGAATTTGTTATTGTTATATCTTTTGCAATTAAGTCTGCTTCGTTATCTATACCATAAGATTTTATGTTCTTTTCTGGTAGTAATTTCTTTATTTTTGAAACTCTAAAATCATCTGCATTAATAAAGCTTGCTTTGCTTCTTTCTATTAGTTTTAATTTCGAATTAAAGTAATCGTCCATATCTGTGTGTTCATGTGCACTTATATGGTCTTTTGAGAAGTTTGTAAATACACCTATATCAAAGTCACAACCATCCACTCTATGTAGCTTTAATGCTTGTGAAGAAACTTCCATAATAGCATATTCTGCACCTGCTTCCACCATATCACTAAATAATTTTTGTAATTCTAAACTATCTGGTGTAGTACGTGAACTTTCACCTAAATTTCTACCACATATATAGTTTGCAACAGTTCCTACAAGTCCTACTTTTTTGCCTTGTGCTTCTAATATTGCTTTAATCATAAATGTTGTTGTTGTTTTTCCTTTTGTTCCTGTTACACCTATTAATTTAAGTTTTTTTGATGGGTTCCTGTAAAAATTGCATGCTACTTTTGCTGCTGCTATTCTTGTATCTGGTGCCATAATAATTGTTACATCATCTATTACATCTTCTTTGCTTATTTTAGTACCTTCTTGTACCATAATAGCAGAAGCTCCATTTTCTATTGCTTGTTTTATATATTTATGTCCATCTGTTGCAAATCCACTTATTGCAATGAACATAGTATTTTTACTTACTTTTCTTGAATCACTTTCTATTGCCTGAATTTCTAAATCAAGATTACCTCTAGCTTTTAAACCTTCTATACCTGAAATAATAGATTTTAACTCCATTTTCAATTCCCCCAATAACTCATTTTACCATTATCTATTATAATATCTTTTTTCAAATTTGTATAGGTTTTTGGTAAAATTTGTACATTTTTTAATTAAGTATATACTTTTATAAAGCAAAATAGAACCTAAAAAACTTAGGTTCTATTGCTTTATTGTTTCCTTATAATATTTTGTTATTAGTTCATCTAATTTTACACTTAACTTATATACTACTTCATAATCTTCTCCGTTTATAATGCTATTATTTAGTTCTTCTCGTAACTTAAGGATTTGTTTATTTAACATTCTAAGCACTCCCCTTTTTTCTATTGTTTGTCTTCTGCTTGTTAATAAAATACCATATTTTTACAAAAACGTCAATATAAAATAGCGAAAAAGTTAAATTTTTGTGAAATTTCGTATGTCTTTTTTCCTTATTTTTCACAGTTTTGCACTGTTTTTCATTTTTTTATTTTGCTATTTGCCAATTAATTTGAAATTACGACATTTTTCCGTGCTTTTTCCAAGTCTAAAAATAAAAAAAGAGCTTTAGCCCTTTTTTTATTATTCGATTCCATATTTCTTTTTAAATCTATCTGCTCTTCCTCCAGTTGTTTCTCTTTTTAAGTTACCTGTCCAGAATGCATGGCAGTTAGAGCATATATCTACTTTTAAATCCTTTTTTGTTGAACCAACTTTATATACTTTTCCACAAGCACATGTTATAGTTGTTTCTTCATATTGTGGTTGTATGTCTTTTTTCATTTAGACTTCACTCCTTCTTTTTAATCTATTTACTAATGTAGCTCTAAGTTATTTCTTATTAGCTGTTTTTTCCATTTTATACTTTTCTTGTAAGTTATTTACAACTTGATAAAAAGATACTTTATATGAAAGTTTAGAAATTATGTTCCACAAGCATGCGATTATTAATATTATTAAAAATATTTTTTTCCATGATTTTGCAAGCATAATTCTCATCTCCCTTTACTTATACTAATTCGATTATAACTTTTTCTGCTGAGTCTCCTCTTCTTGGACCCATTTTGTATATTCTTGTATATCCACCTTGTCTTCCGGCATATTTTGAAGCTATCTCTCCAAAAAGTTTTGCTGGTAAATCTATTTTGTTTCCATCTTTGTCTTTTACTTTGTTTGTGTTTGCCATTATTTTTCTTCTTGCATTTAATCTAGATGGCATATCTTTTTGTCTTTTTTCAGTTGTTTCTACTTTAACAACTCTTAAATATTCTTTACCATTTTTGCTTGTAACTTTTTCTAATTCTTTGTTACCTTTACTATCTAATTTTGCTTTAACAACTTTTTGATCAACTGTTTCGAAGTTATCCTTTTCCTTTATTGCAAGAGCTATTAAGTTTTCAGCTAAACTTCTAACTTCTTTTGCTCTAGCTTCAGTTGTTTCTATTCTTTCATATACTAATAAATCTGTTGTTAAGTTTTTAAGCATTGCCATTCTTTGGTCTGTTGTTTTACCTAATTTTCTAGCCAATTTTTTCAGCCTCCTCTTTCTTTATTCTTCTTCAGAAGCAAAATTCAATTCTAATGAATGTAATTTGTTTGTAACTTCATCTAGTGATTTTTTACCTAAATTTCTTACTTTCATCATATCTGCTTCTGTTTTATTTGCTAAATCTTGAACTGTTGATATTCCTGCTCTCTTTAAGCAGTTGTATGATCTTACAGATAATTCTAAGTCTTCTATTGGCATTTCTAATATTCTTTCTCTCTTAGATTCAGCTTTTTCTACCATAACTTTAGTATTTTTAGCTGTTTCTGAAAGATCTATGAATAATTCTAAATGTCCTGTCATAACTTTTGCTGCTAAGCTTAATGCTTCATAAGCTTTTAAGCTTCCGTCTGTCCAAACTTCAATTGTTAGTTTATCATAATCAACCATTTGGCCAACTCTTGTATTTTCAACTTGATAATTAACTTTTTTTACTGGTGTAAATATAGAGTCTATTGGTAATACATCTATAGCTTGATTTTGAGTTTTGTTTTTTTCTGCAACATTATATCCTCTGCCTCTATCAACAGTCATTTCCATATGTAAAAAGCCACCTTCTGCCACAGTTGCAATATGCAAATCTGGATTTAGTATTTCAATAGATGAGTCTGTAATTATATCTCCTGCTTTAACTTCACCTTCACCATTAAAATCTATTTTTATAGTTTTTACTTCGTTTTCGTACATTTTTAATCTTACACTTTTTAAGTTAACTATAATCTCTGGTACATCTTCAATTACATTTGGTATACTAGAAAATTCATGTAATACACCTTCAATTTTTACGCTTGTAATAGCTGCTC
>CAZTBY010000059.1:0-6951 GCA_964612395.1 uncultured Clostridium sp.
ACCCATTTGGAGCATGTCCAGAATGTACAGGAATTGGCTATTTAATGAGAATGAATGAAGATTTAATAATACCAGATAAAAACAAAACATTATACAATGGAGTAAAAGCCTTTGGTGCAAGCACAATGAAAAAAGGCGACACGATGGCTAAAATGTATTTTGAAAGTATTGCTAAGCATTATGGTGTTGATATAAAAGTGCCAATAAAAAAATTACCTAGAGACTTCTTAGATAAGATACTTTATGGAACAGGCACAGAAGAAATTAATTTTAGATATGCATCAGCAGCGGGGGAAAGAAAGTTTAAAGCACCATTTGAAGGAGTAATACCAACATTAGAAAGAAGATATAGAGAAACAAAATCTCAAGGAATGAGAGAATTTTATGAATATTACATGACAGAAAGTCCTTGTGAAGCATGCCATGGAGCACGTTTAAAAAAAGAAAGTTTAGCAGTAACTGTGGGTGGGAAAAATATTCAAGAATTAACAGATATGCCTATATCTAAAATTCAAGAATTTATGAATAATTTAAAGCTTGATAAAACTAAAACACTAATTGCAAACCAAATCCTAAAAGAGCTAAATAAAAGACTACAGTTTCTTGTAGATGTTGGTTTGGAGTATTTAACTTTATCAAGACCAGCAGGAACATTATCAGGTGGAGAGGCACAAAGAATTCGCTTGGCTACACAAATAGGAGCAGGGTTAACAGGAGTGCTGTATATACTAGATGAACCAAGCATAGGGTTGCATCAAAGAGATAATGATAAGCTAATTGCAACACTAAAAAAATTAAGAGACCTAGGTAACACAGTTATAGTTGTTGAACATGATGAAGATACAATGTATGCGGCAGATTATATAATAGATATTGGACCTGAAGCTGGTGTTCATGGCGGAAATGTAATTGCTACAGGAACAGCAGAAGAAATAAAACAAAACCAAAATTCTATTACAGGTGCATATTTAAGTGGAAGAAGACAAATTAAAGTTCCAAGCAAACGTAGAAAATCAAATGGAAAATCTATTGAAATAAAAGGAGCTTGCCAAAACAATTTAAAAAATGTTAATGTAAAAATACCACTCGGAGTTTTTACTTGTGTAACAGGTGTATCAGGTTCTGGAAAGAGTACATTAATTAATGAAATATTGTATAAAGCTTTATCAAAAGAACTATACAATTCATCAGAATTTCCAGGTAAACATGATAAAATTGTTGGAATTGAAAATATAGATAAAGTAATAAACATAGACCAATCTCCAATTGGAAGAACACCAAGGTCAAACCCTGCAACATATACAGGTGTATTTGATTTAATAAGAGACATTTTTGCAGGAACAAACGAGGCAAAATTAAGAGGATATGAAAAAGGCAGATTTAGCTTTAATGTATCAGGAGGCAGATGCGAAACATGCCAAGGAGATGGAGTTCTTAAAATTGAAATGCACTTTTTACCAGATTTATATGTGCCTTGTGAGGTATGCCATGGAAAAAGATATAACAGAGAAACACTTGAAGTAAAATACAAAGGGAAAAGTATTTCAGATGTGTTGGATATGACTGTTGAAGAAGCTCTTAATTTCTTTAGCAATATACCTAAAATAAAGCAAAAAATACAAACATTATATGATGTTGGACTTCGGTTATATTAAACTTGGACAACCATCAACAACATTATCTGGAGGAGAAGCACAAAGAGTAAAACTTGCAACAGAGCTTTCAAAACGTGCTACAGGAAAAACTTTATATATTTTAGATGAACCAACAACAGGTCTTCATATGGCAGATGTACACAGACTAATAGACATTTTACAAAGATTGGTGGATACAGGAAATAGCATAGTTGTTATAGAGCATAACCTAGATTTAATAAAAACAGCTGACTATATAATAGACTTAGGTCCAGAAAGCGGCGAAAAAGGTGGAGAAGTAGTAGCAGTTGGAACACCTGAGCGTATTGCAAAAAATGAAAGATCATATACTGGACAGTTTTTAAAAAAGTACTTAGAAAAATAATAAAACACTTGCAAATTTGAAAAAGATATAATACAATAATTAAAACAAAGGAGGAAAATTATGGTATACATTAATGACGTACATATTTTATTTTACGTTTTATTTGCTTTCATAGGAGGCTTTATTGGACAGGTTGTGGATTACCTAAATATTGCATTTTTAAATGAAAGAAAAGTATTATCAAAAGAATCTTTTAAAAAGTATAAAGAAACATTTAAAGTAAATTATATACTAATAGTAGTAAATAGCTGTTTATATGTGGCACTATTATATAAGCTTGGAATGAATCTGGATTTTCTAAGATTTGCAATACTTGCACCAATGCTTGTTTCAGCATTTATTGTTGATTACAAAGTACAAATAATACCAAACAGATTAAATTTTACAATGTTTGAAATTGGTATAATATTTGCATTTATCTTTGGTATTCAAAACTTAAACCTTGCAAAAGATATGTTTCTTGGAATGATTGCAGGTGGAGGAATATTTTTATTTATTACATTAATAGGTGGACTAATTGCTGGCAAAGAAGCTATGGGACTTGGAGATGTAAAACTAATGGGAGCACTTGGACTGTTTTTTGGCTGGTATAAAATTCTAATTATATCTGTATTAGCATTCCTAATTGGTGCAATTATAAGTATAATAGTTTTAATTGTGAGAAAAAATAGAGAAGATGGTTATATACCATTTGGGCCATTTATAGTAGTTGCAACATTTATAACAATATTTTTTCCAACAAACTTGCTATTTACAAGTTTAATGAAGGTATTTTCATTAGGGTTATTTTAAATGTAAAAGGAAGGTGTTTTTCTATGAATGAAAAAATAAGACTTTTACGAGAAAGGTTAAGAAACTTAAAAATGGAGGGGATGATTGTTACAAACCCTGTAAGTATTAAATACTTAACCAATATAGAAGACGAAGGAACTTTACTTATTACTAGAAAAGAGAACATTTTCTTAACATATACAATGTTTTTAGAAAATGTAAAAAATACTTTAACAATTAATGATGAAATAATTGTTGCAGATTTTAGAGATATAAGTAAAGATGAATACGAAAACTTTTTCTTATTCTGTGAAAATATTGGTTTTGAAGAAAATTACGTAACATATAAACAATACTATTATTTAAAGCAGAAATATAGAGTAAATAACTTAGCAGAAACCGAAAACATAGTAGAAAAGCTAAGAGCAGTAAAAGATAAAGATGAAATTGAAAATATTAAAAAAGCATGTGAATTAACAGATAAATGCTTTAGCCATCTTTTAGAATTTATAAAGATGGGAATGACAGAAAAAGAAATAGCATTGGAAATAGAAATGTTTTTTAGAAAAAAACGGAGCAGATGGACTTGCGTTTGATCCAATTGTTGCAATAGGAGAAAACAGTGCAAAACCGCATTGGAAGCCAGGAAATAAAAAAGTTGAAATGGCAGATCCAATTTTAATAGACATGGGTTGCAAATACAATGGATATTGCTCAGATATGACAAGAACAATCTTTGCAGGTTGTATTTTAGAAAAAATCAAACCAGTATATGATTTGGTTTTGAAAAATTTAGAAAATACAACAAATGAAATAAAAGAATATGCAAGCATAAAAACAATAACGCAAATGGTGGAAAGTGATTTCAAACTTCAAAATTATGACTTAATACATTCACTAGGACACAGCATAGGACTTGAAACACACGAAATGCCATACATTAATTCAAAAAATGACACATTCCTAAAAGAAAACATGGTAGTTGCAAACGAACCAGGAATATATTTACCAGGCAAATTCGGCATAAGAATAGAAGACACAATTCTAGTAGAAAAGGATGCTTGCACAGTACTTACAAAATCACCAAAAAATTATGTAATAATATAGAATTTGCATGAATTGCTTGATTTTTATGGTAAAATATAGTAAAATAAATAAGTTAGTATAAATTTAAAAAGAAAGAGGTATGATAATTATGGCAGAAGTATATATGGCAGGAGATGTCAGAAATGGAACAACATTTGAACTAGATGGTTCAGTTTACAAAGTAGTGGAATTTCAACACGTTAAACCAGGAAAAGGAGCAGCTTTTGTTAGAACAAAATTAAAGAATGTAATTAACGGTTCAGTTTTAGAAAAAACATTCAACCCATCAGAAAAATTACAAGGTGCAGATATTGAAAAAAGAGAAATGCAATATTTATATGCAGATGGAGATTTATATTATTTCATGGATAATGAAACATATGATCAAATTCCACTTAACAAATCAGAATTAGGAGATATGTTAAAATTCTTAAAAGAAAATATGATGGTAAAAACATTAGCATTTAAAGGAAAAATATTTGCAATTGAACCACCTATGTTTGTAGAACTAGAAGTTACATACACAGAACCAGGTTTTAGTGGTAACACAGCAGGTGCTGGAGCAACAAAACCAGCTGAACTAGAAACAGGAGCAACAATAAATGTTCCACTATTTGTAAATACTGGAGACAAAATTAGAATTGATACAAGAACAGGCGAATACATGGAAAGAATTTAGAAAATTGGAGGAATATTAATGTCAAACTTTAATTCAGAATTCAAAAAAATTCTTAAAAATTTAGAAGATAACATTGAACATGAAGAAGCTCTTGAAAAAGCTAAGGTAGAAATATTTAATTTATACAATATATTCCTTGACGAAATAACAGAGCTTGAACAAACAATGAATAAAAAACTTCTAGCAATTGCTGAAAGTCAACTACATGTTGAAGAAGAAATAAAAGCAATGAATAAAAGCATAAAGAATATTGAAAAAGATATTTATATGGACGACGAAGAAGATGATGAAGACTGCGACGTAGAAATTAAATGCCCATATTGTAATGAAACATTCACAGCACAAATGAATGATTTAACAGCAGCAGAAATTGTGTGCCCAGAATGTAATAATACAATAGAACTAGATTGGGGAGAAGATGAAGACGGTTGTGGAGAGGGCGGTTGCGACTGCTGTTCACATGGTTGCCATCATGACGAAGATGAAGATGATGATATGTAATGAAAAGATGCTAATGGCATCTTTTTTTACTATCTTAATAAGATAAATAATCAAGTGGGTTTACTGACTTGCCATTAACATACAAAGAAAAATGAAGATGAGGACCTGTTGTTGCTCCGTTTGTGGGGTTGCCATTTGAATCTTTAAAATTATTTCCGAGGAACACCATAAACATTTTTAGGACCAACTGTAGCAATAACTTCACCCTTCATTACTTGCTCACCAACGTAAACAAGAAAGTATGGAGAAACATGAGAATAATTACAAAGATATGTACCATCACTAACTTTTACAGTAAAACCATTTGCTCCATCAAAAGCAGTAGATATTACTTCACCAGAAAAAACAGCATGTATTTCAGCACCAGTTGGAGCACCAATATCAATGCCACCATGGTATGAGCTTGCACCACCAGTTGGAGCTTTTCTATACCCATAATATGAAGTTATAGTTTTATATTTGGGAGTTGGCCATATAAAGCCTTCGCTATTCTCAAAACTTAAATCTGTACTAATTGTATTTAATTCATTAAGATCTGATGAACCAATTGAATTCAAGGAAAAGACTATTCCCATAAAACATAAAAAAATAAACAATAAACCTATGAAAAAATATTTTTGATAATTGAAAAACATTAAATAAACCTCCAAAGAATTAAAATAAATGAATATAATTTTGCTTGCCGATGAAAAATATGTAAGATAATAACTTGTTTAGAAAAATGATTGACTTGATACACAATAAGATAGTTCTTTACACGAAGTTTTCTAAGAACAATACCAGTATTTTTAAATAAAATTGGGTTCCTTTCAGGAAAATACGAAAGAGAATTGATTTTTGATGTAATTAATTCAAATAAATTTTTAGCTACTAATGGTTCATGTAGCTGAAAAGAAATATACTGATAAATAGCAGAAAGCTCATCAAAAAAGCTTGTAGACCAAATAATTTTATAAATCAAAATTAATTTTAAACCTTTCTAAAGCTTCTTCCATTGGTATAACATTTCCTTCTTCAACTTCTTTTTGTGCAATAGAAAGCTTATTGAAAACAAATTCTTTAAATTCTTTTTCATTTTTATAGAATTGAGAATAGTAATTATCAAGAGCTTTGTCAACTTTTCTTTGTGTTTTTAAATCAATATTATCATTTTCTAAATCTAGACATGGGTTGTTAATAACCATAATAAAACCTCCTTATGACTAGTATGTTGGCATTATACAATATTTATGACAAAAAAGCAATATTTTTTGAAAAATATTTTTGAAAATTTTTCTTAAATTATTGAAAAAAAATTAAGTATATGGTATATACTAAGAGGAGAAAAGAGGGAGGAAAGTATGAGTGAAGAGAGAGAATGTATAGATAATGTTGAAAGTCTAGAAAGAGCTCTTGCAAGAATACGTAAAGCACAAGAGATATTTGGCACATATAGCCAAGAACAAGTTGATAAAATATTTGCTGCAGCTGCAATTGCAGCAAACCAAGCACGTATTCCATTAGCTGAAATGGCTGTAAAAGAAACAGGAATGGGTATCGTAGAAGATAAGGTTATTAAAAACCATTATGCTGCTGAATATATTTATAATGCATATAGATATACAAAAACATGTGGAGTAATTGAAGAGGATAAAGCATATGGCATTAAAAAGCTAGCAGAACCAATAGGTGTTATTGCTGCAGTTATACCAACAACTAATCCAACTTCAACAGTTATTTTTAAAACTTTAATAGCGTTAAAAACAAGGAATGGAATTATTATAAGTCCACACCCTAGGGCAAAGAATTCAAGTATACAAGCAACAAAAATAATATTAGAAGCTGCAGTTAAAGCAGGTGCACCAGAAGGGATAATAGATTGGATAGATTCTCCGTCTTTAGATTTAACAAATATG
>CAZTBY010000060.1:0-6947 GCA_964612395.1 uncultured Clostridium sp.
AAAAAAAAAACGAAATTTTCACTTTCGCCTTTTTATTTTTTTAAACAAATATTCCTATTAATAAATTCATTAACCATATCATACCTTTTAAAACCCAAGATGTGATGCATGAAATTATATCTGTGTATAAAACTATTGCAAATACTATTATTGTAAGTATTGATTGATTTCTTATTAACCATTCCTTTGCTTTATATGATAAAAAATTGTTTAGAACTTTTGCTCCATCTAGTGGATATATTGGTATTAAGTTAAATACCCCAAGTCCTAAGTTCACTGATATTATTGATATTAGTATGCTTGATATAACATTTGTTGTAGTGGTTATTGTTGTTACCGTCATTCCAAATATTGCATATATTATTAAAAATACAAATGCAAGTATAAAATTCATTATTGGACCTGCTGCAGCAACTATTGCTTCTGCTTTTGAAAGAGAATATTTCCCATCAAAGTTTCTCGGATTTATTTGTACTGGTTTGCCCCAACCAAACCCCAAAAGCATTAAGCATATTAGTCCTACTGGGTCTATGTGGCTCATTGGATTTAAACTAAGTCTTCCTTGCAATCTTGGTGTTTCATCTCCAAGTTTTGTAGCTGCCCATGCATGTGCAAATTCATGAAATGTCATTGCTACTATTACACCTGGTAAAGAAATTATTATCCCTTCAATACTTCTTTGTCCTAGTAAAACATTTGCTAATACCATCACCCCAAGTATTATAAGCATTGTTTTTCTATCTATATTAAACATAAAACTTCCTTTCTTATATATCTATACAAGTCCAATTGTAAATTTTATTAAACAATAAATATTTAAATTATCTAATTTTTTATACTATACCATATTTTTAAAAAAATTTCAATTATTTCCAAGTATTTTATCATAATTTTGTGACTAGTAAATAAAAATGTCTCAAATTTTTAATGATTTTGTATTTACAAATACAATTTTTTATTTTAATAAATTCTTAAAATTCAATTTACTAAAGTTGCCAGAAACTCTTGTATTATTTGCTCCTTCCATTGTTGAATTATCTAACCTTTTTTTCTTTTTAACAAGCTGATCATGCTTTCTTAAGTTTGTCATATTTGTTTTGGTTTCTGTTTCATGGCTATGCCTTGCTCCACTATTTCTATATTTTGAATACATTGCCCAAAAGTATATAATACCACCTAATAAAAATACCCATGGCCAATTATTATCAATAGGAAACTACTTTTTATCAAATTCATCTAATATATCTCCCATAAGTTTCTCTATTATATCTTCCATAGTTATCATACCTTCTGCATGCCCAGTTTCATCTTTTATTATTGCTATATGTTTATTGTTTAGTTGCATTACTTTAAATATATTGTCTAGCTTTTCCCCTCCTGATACATATATTGGCTCTCTTAGCATTTGTTTTAAATTAATGCTTGTATTTTCCGTATTTAATAGAATATCTTTAATATTCAATACCCCAATTATATTATCCTTAGTTTTAGAATATACTGGAAACCTTGTATATTTGCATTTTCTTATTGTTTCAAGTATTTTTTCTTCTGGAGAATCTATACTAATAAATGTTATTTTTTCTTTTGGAATCATAATGTTTCTAACTTTTATATCATCAAATTTTAATGCGTTATATAAAAGTTTTCTCTCATCTTCATCAAATATTCCTTGCTCTTTTCCTTCTGCAATTATCATTTTTATTTCCTTTTCTGTAAGTTTTTCGTTTGGTTCATTTTTTATACCAAATATCTTGGCAAATAAATTTTCAGAACCTACTAATATCTTTTCAAATATATAGTTTATCTTAGAAAAAGTGGTTAATATATTTACTGTTCTATATGCTACTTTTTCTGGGTTGTTTCTAGCTATTCTTTTGGGTAATAGTTCACCAAATACCAAAGTGAAATATGAAAGAATAATTGTTATTATTATAAGAGAAATCACATATGATGGAACTTTTTCTAGCCCCAATGTTTCAAATTGCATTTCTAATTTAGACATAAATACTTCTGCTGCAAAAGCACTGGCTAATAGTTCTGCAAAAGTAACTCCAACCTTTGTCGTACCAAATATTGATAATTTGTTTTCTAAAAGTTTATTAATTTTTCTTTCTTTTATTTTGTTTTTCTTTTTACTCATTTGATTAAACTTTGCCTTGTTTAAATAAGTATACGCTGTTTCTGCTGATGAGAAAATGCCTTTTATATATATAATTATTCCTAATATGATAATTTTAATAGCCATTTGTTTATTCCTTTCTCAAGTTCTAGTAAAACTTCATTTTACTCGTAGTCTCTCCAATTTTATATAGAATATCATATTTTTATATTTTTTTCAATATTTCTTTCAAAATGTTAAAAACCTTGGAAATGCTTTCCAAGGTTTTTTGTGTTCCATAAATATTATCTCTTTGAAAATTGAGGTGCTTTTCTTGCTTTTTTAAGACCGTATTTTTTTCTTTCTTTCATTCTTGCATCTCTTGTTAAGAATCCATTTGATTTTAATATTGGTCTATATTCTGAATTAGCTTTTAATAATGCTCTTGCTATACCATGACGAATAGCTCCTGCTTGACCACTAATTCCTCCACCTTTTACTGTACAAATAACATCAAATTTATCTAATGTATTTGTTGAAACTAATGGTTGTTTTACTATAACTTTTAATGTTTCAACACCAAAATATTCTTCTAAATCTTTACTATTAACAGTAATTTTTCCATTTCCATTAACTAATCTAACTCTAGCTATTGAATTTTTTCTTCTACCTGTTCCAATAAATGAAGTTGTTTCTGCCATATTATTTTACCTCCCAAACTATAGGTTTTTGTGCTTGATTTTCATGTTCGCTACCACTATAAATTCTTACTTTGTTAATCATTTGTCTTCCTAATCTATTTTTTGGAAGCATTCCTTTTATAGCAAGCATCATAGCTTTTTCAGGATTGTTTTTCATCATATTTCTAGCTGATGTTTCTTTCATATTTCCAATATATCCTGTATGATGTCTGTAAATTTTTTGATCCAATTTTTTTCCTGTTAAAACAGCATCTTTAGCATTTAATATAATAACATGATCACCTGTATCTACGTTAGGTGTAAATGTAGGTTTATGTTTTCCTCTTAATAATTTTGCAGCTTCTGCAGCAATTCTTCCTAGTGGTTTTCCACTAGCATCAATAATATACCATTGTCTTTTAATATCATTGCTCTTAGCTGAGTATGTAGTATTATTCATTGATAATTTCCTCCAATCAAATTTTAAAATATAATTTATATAAAATATTTTGCTCTAACAGACTACCGGGCAAGGGTCTATTGATTAAAATATTTTTTGACACTTATTCAGTATAATATAAAACACGCAAAAAGTCAAGTGAAAAGCGGTAATTTTGTTAAAATTATATTTTGAAATTTTCTATCGAAGTGTATTGTATTTTTAGTTATTCTTCTTGATTTTCTTTATCTTTATCAATTATATCATCAATTACAATTTGTTCATTTTCATCTAATCTATATCTTGGCAATTCTGGTAATTCATCCAAATTTGATATTCCAAATGTTTTTAAAAATTCTTCTGTTGTTTGATATACTGTTGGTTTTCCTGGCAAATCCGATTTTCCTGCTTCTTCTATTAGATTATATTCTAATAATTTATATATTGTTGCATCTGTATTTACTCCCCTTATACTTTCTATTTCAGCTCTTGTTATTTTAGGGTTATATGCAATTATTGCAAGTGTTTCCATTGCAGCATTTGAGATGTTAGGTTTTGCTCTATTATCAAATAATGGATAAATATAATCATAATACTCCTTTTTGCTACATAGCGTATATCCATTTCCAACTTTAATAATTTCTATTCCCCTATTTACTTCTTGAAAATCTGCTTTCATGCTTTCTATTATTTGAATAATATCTTCTTCTGGTAATTCTAATGAAGAAATTAATTCTTTTATTTCCACAGGTCTACCTGATGCAAATAATATTGCTTCTATTATTGCTTTCATTTTATCTATTTCCATTGTTTCCACCTTTTTTATGTTAAATTTTTAGTTTGATTTTTCTTTAATTGTTTTACGTCTTGGTCCCTTAAATGAACTATTTCCTTCATAAGTTCTTTTGTAAGCTCACTTGCTTGTTCTTTATCTTTTACTTCTTCTTTAAGTTTTGAATAGTCTATTGGCTTACCTATGTTTACAATTACTTTTGTAAACGGTTTAAAGCTTCCCTGTATTCCTATTGGAATTATTGGCTTACCTGCAGTTGCAGCAATTAACACTGCACCATTTTTAGGTTTTATTCCTTTTGCCATTCCATTTCTAGTTCCTTCTGGGAACATTAACAATAACTCATTTCTTTTAAGTAATGTTAGTGATATTTTAATTGCCTGCATATCTGCTTTTCCTCTTTTTACTGGATATATTCCAAATAAATCGGCAATCCAGCATAAAAAGCCTTTTTTGAATAGTTCTTCTTTTGCAAGTACATTTACTTTTCTTTTAAACATTGCAACAATAACTGCTGCATCTAAATTACTTACGTGGTTTGGGCAAAGCAAAGCTCCACCATCTTTAGGTAAATTCTCTTTTCCAACAATTTTAGGTCTATATAGTATTATTGCAAATATTTTAAAGATAAATTTTATAATTATTCTCATATTATTTTCTCTTTTCCTCTATAATTTGAATAACTTTTTCTTCAACTTCTTCTATTGTCATATTTGTTGTATCTATAACTATACTATCTGGAGCAAGTTTCAATGCCCCTATTTCTTTGTGTTTATCGTTATAATCTCTTTTTCTAATATTATCTAAAACCTCTTCATAAGTTATGTCCATACCTTTTCCCTGCATTTCTAGTAATCTTCTTCTTGCTCTTTCTTCTTCAGATGCATCTAAGTAGATTTTTACATTTGCATTTGGAAATACGTATGTACAAATATCCCTGCCTTCCATTATTACATCTTTGCCTTCTGCTAGCTTCCTTTGAAGGTCAACCATCTTGAAACGTACTTCTTTTATTGAAGATACTTGAGATACTACTTTTGTAACGTCTTTTTCTCTTATCTTTGTAGTTACATCTTCTCCATTTAAGTATATTTTATCTCCAAGTAGAGTATTCTCTATCTCTATTGAAATGCTATCTAAAAGCTCTATCACCTTTTTTTCATCAATAATATCATCCTGAATAGCATTTGCTCTTAAAGCCTCTAGTGCTACACATCTATATGTGCTTCCTGTATCTACATTTATTAGCCCAAGTTTATTTGATATATTTTTTGTTACTGTTCCTTTGCCACTGCCTGCTGTTCCATCTATTCCTACTACAAATCCCATTATTATTCTTCCTCTCCTGGTTTACATATTCCTTTTGCTAGTATTTGCACTTCATCTACGTTCATTGCTGTTAAGTTTTCAATTTCTTTTATACACTTTTTCTTGAAACTTTGCAATGATGATACAATGTTAAACCCATACACTAGTATAATTTCTATATATATTTTTACACCTGTTGGGGTTTTTTCAATTCTGGTTCTGTTAATTTTATATATTGCATCTACACTTGCTGCTAGATGTGCTATTATATCTTTAAGTACACCATCTGATATTGTATAATTTCCTAAATAACTAAAGGTTGGCCTTATTATAGATTTTTCTGAAATGTATGGTTTTGCATCTTTTCCTTTTGATTTAAAAATTTGCAAAGGATCTAAAATATATCCTGAAAAATCTTTTTTTATTTCAAATGTTGGAACTGGAATAACATGTTTTCCTTCAACCATTCTCATTCTTTTTGCCTCTTCCATTTCTTGCTCTGTTGCAACATCTGTTATGTATATTGTTTTTTCAAGTTCTGGAAGTTCTAAGTTAGTTCTAATTTTTTCTATCATACCATCTGAAGTTCCCAAAATAAGTAAGCTTTCAGGTTTATACTTTCTAAAAGCCTTTTTAATTTCTTCAGCCTTTTCTTGGTTTAAAAACAAAGCTCCTTTTACTGTTTCAATTTTAGTTGGAGCTTTTTTAGTTGAAACCCCAGCAATAACCTCATTATCCTTAATCAAAAGTCCATCATCTATTATATACCTTATATTATACTCACTTGCCACCATCTGTGCCCTGTAACTCTTACCAGTTCCCGATGGTCCAACAAATGCATATACTTTTATTTTTGATTCAATATATTTATCAATTAACATATTATTACCTCGTTTAAAAGTATATCACAAAGTTTGAATAAATGCCATAAATAAGCATAAATTTTACAAAAATAAAAAGCCCTTGGTTGGAGGCTTCTTTTTATTTTTTTTCATTTATCAATTTCTCATAACATTTTCTACAAAGTGGCATATAGCAGTTATCTCCAACAAGTACATCTCCTGTTTTGTTTCCGCCTTTAAAGTATGTATATATTGCATTATCGCTGTGGCAGTTTTCGCATACTGCTGTTAGCATTTGAACATTGTCTGCCATACAAAGTAGGTCTCCCATTTTTCCAAAAGGTTTTCTTTCTGATGTTAAGTTAAGGCCTGATATAAAGAATTTTTTTCCGTTTTTTGCTAATTCATTAATGCCTGTTACATCTCCATTTAAGAACTGGAATTCATCAATTACATAAACATCTGCATCATATTTTTTGATTTCATCAACATCATTAATCTCAATAGCTCCTAGTTTATAGCCTTTTCTACTAACAACCTCTTGCGTTGAAAATCTATCATCAAGTTTTGGCTTAAAAACCTTAACATCTTTCCCTGCTATTTGTTGCCTTTGTGCTTCATCTAAAATTTTTTGTGTTTTACCACATTTCATTGGTCCTGTAAAAACATTAATATCTCCCACAATTAATACATCCCCTATTTTTTTAAATTGCTATGGATATTATATATATTAATTTGAATTTTGTAAAGAGTTTTTTGGATAATTTTATAGAATTTCATATTACCT
>CAZTBY010000061.1:0-6806 GCA_964612395.1 uncultured Clostridium sp.
ACTAAATTTATACTTACAGTTACCAATATCAAAAGTATTATTATCGTTATTATTAGTGCTATTAACGTTATTCCTTTGTTTTTCTTCATTTTAAATTTTCTCCCTCTTTTTTAAATTTCTGCATTTAATATATAATATTTATATTTTCTTGTCAAGTAGTTTTAATAACTTTTTGTTTTAAATATTTTTTCTTTTTGTATAGACAAATTTGTTTTTTTTGTGTATTATATATATGTATATTTTGAAAGGATTGATTTAATAAAAATGAAGAAATTTTTTAAATTATTTTTTATTTTACTTTGCTTAGTAATGTTAAGCTTTTCAACTGTTTATGCAGTTGATATTGATATAAATATAGAAAATGAAAATGTACAGAATAATGTTTCAAATGATGCTATTTCGAGAAACGAAGTACAAAATAATACTTTAAATAACAATGTAAATAATACTACAACCCCTGTTTCTAATTCAAATGTTAATGCACCTGCAAAGACTTCTACTACAAGCACTAGCGAAGATTTTCATTTAAGTGTTTCTGATATTATTAATATAATTCTTATATCTGTTGGTGTAGTTTTAATTTTACTTGCAATTGCGATTTTGATAAGATTAAAATAATTTTTCTTTGCCTTTTTATGTATGAAAAGGCAATTTTTTTATGCATATTTTTTTCTAGATTTTTAAATAATATTATTGAATTCTAAAAATAGGAGGTAAAAATCATGCATAAAAAAAGTTTTGTATTAGTATCTGTAATTCTTTTTGTTCTATGCATATTTTCAGGGTTTGTTTTAGCAAACACTGGTGATGTAAAAAACGGTGTTTCAAATGTTACAAATGCTGTTGTTGATGGCGTCAACCGTATGGGTAACGATGTACGTAATGGCATTGGCTCTGCTGAAAATGGTGTTGAAGATGCTTTAAGAATGAATGACACTAAAATAAACAACAATGTTAGTGATTACTCAGCTACAAGAACTGCTACAAATGGTATTACAAATAATACCACAACTATGTGGGTTTGGGTTATTGTTGCAATAGCTGCTATAGTTATAATAGGTCTTGTTTGGTATTATGGAGCAACTAATAATAATCATCATAGTGATGAATAATATTCACTTTTCTAAATAAATGTGATATAATATCTCATATTTATTTAGAAGTACATAATGCTTTTGCATTATTGGTACTTAAGAAGGAATGATTTAAATGTCAAAATTAATTGCAAAAAACCCAGCTGCTAAACACAATTATACTATTATAGATACACTAGAAACTGGTATTGTATTATCAGGAACAGAAATTAAGTCTATTAGAAGTGGGAAGGTGAATTTAAAAGATAGTTATGCAGGAATTAGAAATGGCGAGCTTTTTATCTATAATATGCATATAAGTCCATATGAGTTTGGAAATATATACAACAAAGACCCTTTAAGAGATAGAAAGCTTTTAGTAAATAAAAATGAAATTAATAAACTTGTACGGTCAAATTAAGCAAAAAGGGTATTCTCTTATACCTATGAGTTTATATTTTAAGGGTAACTTCGTAAAGGTTGAACTTGGCATTGGCAAAGGCAAAAAGCTTTATGATAAGCGTGAAGATATTGCTAAAAAGGATGCCGAAATGCGAATAAGGAAGCAAATGGCTTCACATGAAGATTAATATAAATTAAGGGCAAGTTTTAATGCTTGCCTTTTGTTCTATTTTTCTACTATTGATAACACTGTCTTATCCTCTTTGAAAACTTCCTCTAGCACTTGTTTTGTGTATTCTGGTGTTACTTGCTCATATTCTTCTATATATTCAAAGCTGTTTATACCTTTCATATAGTCTCCTACAAACATTCTGCAAATCTCTGCTACATCATCATATTCTTTTACATAGTTACCATATATCATGTTTTTTACTCTTTGAAAATGTTCTGAATCTATACTGTTTTCCATCATTTGCTTAATTTCTACCTTAAGTTTTTCTAAAACCTTTTTAGGGTTATTTGACTGCCCAGTTATTGAAACATGTGCATATTGTTTTGAAAATTCATAATCTAAATATGGCTCTCCTGTAATTAGTTCTGTTTCATAAAGTTCTTTATATAATTTTGAGCTTTTTCCAATTAGCATATTTAATAGTATTTCAATTGCTATATGTTTTTTTACAACACCATTGCTTGTGCAGTTTTTGTTGTTGATTACATCTTTTATACCTATTACAAATATTGGCATACTAACTTCCATATTTTGAGTATTTTCTTTTTTTACAATTTGCTCTGGTTCTTCTGGATATATCCTTTTTATTTCTCCATGTTTTTCTGTAGGTTTTAAACGTTTTTTTACTTCTTCTATTAATGTTTCCAGCTCAAAGTCGCCTGCAAAGCACATTACCATATTTGATGGATGGTAAAATGTATTATAACATTTGTATAAAACTTCTTTATCTATTTTACTTATTGATTCTATTGAACCTGCAATATCTATTATAATTGGGTTATTTTTATACATGCATTTCATTGCATTCATATACACTGCCCAACTTGGGTAATCATCATACATTTGAATTTCCTGTCCAATTATTCCTTTTTCTTTTTCAACATTCTGATCTGTAAAATATGGGTTTTGTACATAATCCATAAGTTCATCCATTGCTGGATAGAAATTGTCTGTACATTCAAACAAATAACATGTATGGTCTGTTGTTGTATATGCATTTGCATTTACTCCAAGTGCTGTTAAAGTATCTAAGCTGTTTGTCCCATTTTGTTGTTCAAACATTTTGTGTTCCAAAAAATGTGCCACACCATCTGGAATGTTTGTTTCTTCCTTATCATTTGGTGCTATAAATTTATTATCTATTGATCCAAAATTTGTAGCCCATATCATATATTTTTTTTGTATATTTTTCTTTGGCATTATCATAACTGTTAAGCCATTTTCAAGCTTTTCAATATATAGCTTTTCCTTTACTTTTGAATTTTCTATAATTTGCATATAATTTTTACACCCTTTCTTTTAGTTATTTCCATTCATTAAAAAGTATATTGTATTTATGTGTATGTTTTTTGCTATTTCTAATATCTCTTCTCTTGTAACTGAATTAATTTTATCCATATATTCTTTAAATGTTAGTAGTGTTTTAGATAGTTCTTGACCCATATAGTATGTTATTTCAGAATCTTGTTCATCTTGAACTGTTTTTATTCCTGATGTCATGTATTTTTTTGCATTCTCAATTTCTTCATCTGAAAATTTCCCATTTTTCATATCTTCTAATTGTTCTTTTATTATTTCAAGTGCTTTTGAATAGTTTTTAATTTCTATTCCTGCTCTTATGAAAATGTTGTTTTTTTGTCTTACATATGTTGACCTTGCTGAATATGCCAACCCTGCTTTTTCTCTAACATTTTGGAACATTTTTGATGTTGCACTTTCGCCTAAAATTACATTATATATACACATTGCATATTTTGAATTTTTCTTATAATAGTCTATATCGAGCCCTATTACTAGTTTTCCTTGTGTTACATCTTTTCTATCTTGTACATTTTGAATTTGTACTTCTTTCTTTCTTTCACTCTCCTCTGTGTTTACAATATGTGTATCTTCTCTTTCTTGAAGTTTTTGTATGTTTTGGTTTTCTTCAATTATTAAAAATACTTTATCTGTTTGCAATTCACCTGATGCAAAGAAATCTATTTTAGCCGTATTTAGAAGGTTTTGATAATCCTTATATAAGTTCTCTTCGTTGATGTTTTCTAGGTCTTCTATATATCCATATTTGTATAGCCCATAAGGTTCTTTTTTATACATTTCCTCTATGCATCTTGTGTATGCATACATATCTTTGTTATCAATTTTTCCATCTATTAATCTTTTTATTGTTTTCTTTTCTGAGTCTACATATTCTTTTTTGAAGTGATTGTTCTCAGTTAATGGGTTAAAAATTACATCAAGTAATAATTCTATTGCCTTTTTAGATAAGTTTTCTTTGTTTGGCAAAAAGTTATCGTTTAATGTTTCTAAATAAAATTTTAAAACTTGGTTATCTCCTGTTTTTTCAACACCGCAATCCAATGTTGCTCCATACATATTTTCTAACTCTATGTTAATTTCTTCTTGTGATTTTAGATTTTTTGTTCCACGTCTTAGAACAGCTGGTATAAGTGCATTTTGAGTTATGTTCTCACGTTTTAATGGCACAGTTAAAAACATTGCAAATAAATTTGTTTTGAATTTATTTGTTTCAATTACATGTGCTTGTATTCCTTTTTTTATTTCCTGAGTTTTATATGACATATTTTCTATCTCCTTTTTGTTTATTTTACCATTTATATTGTAAATTATACTAACTTTTTTTGCAATAGTTTTAACAAAAAAAGAGACTATTTAGCCTCTTTAATTATATGTATTAGAATTTTCTTTTTCTTGCTGCTTCTGATTTTTTCTTTCTCTTAACGCTAGGTTTTTCATAGTGTTCTCTTTTTCTAACCTCTTGTAGTACACCATTTCTTACACATTGTCTTTTAAATCTTTTTAGTGCGTCTTCTATATTTCCATTATTAACTTTTATTTCTGCCATCTATAATTCCCTCCCCTCGATACTCTTTTACTTTGGGATTATTCCATAACTTGTATTATTATATATGAAAAATCGCTAAATGTCAATATTTGGAGTGAATTTTTTTATTCTATTTCCCTCAAATTTAAAGAAATATGGTTTTATATCTGGTAGCAAGTCCCTTACATGCACTATTTCTCCTGTTTTTGTTCTTAAAGTTATGTTAGGAAATGTTAAAATCATTCTTTTATTTTCCCAGAATTTATCTATTATTGCAACTGTTTTGGGGTTACTATATATTTTATCATACATACTTTCTACAACTTCTTTGTTTTTTATATCTATATTATGTTCAACAGCCATTCTCATTAGGAATAGTTCTTCTGCAATTCCTGTTATAATTATATCAAACAACATGAATACTGTTGCAATGCCAACCAGCCATTTTATTAGCTTTGGACTAAGTTTTAATTTGATGTAATCTATTATTTTATCTGTAACAGGATTTATCATTTTCATTAAAACTAAGCTTAATATTCCCCAAAAAAGTGCATATAGCAAGCATATTCTTCCATTTATATTTAAAAATCTTTTTGAGTAGTCCCACCAACGTGCATTAAATAGTAATTCTCCTAAAAAACTCATTGTATACTCAACTATGGAACCTATTAGGCAACCTCCAAAAAATAGAGTGTAATTATTCTTATCAAAAAATTTTAAGCTTAATATTAGAACTACTGCTCCAAAGCCGTAAATACCACAAAATGGTCCATACATGAAGCTTTGCCTACTCTCTATTACATTATAGTTTATTAATGCAAACAGTGTTTCTACAACATACCCCACAAAGCTATATATTATGAAATATGTAAGTATTCTCCATATGCTTATTTTTTTTCTGCTTTTCGCCATAAATATTTCTCCTTATTTTTTTACCGTTGTTTTCAAATAGCTTTCTATAAAACCATTTAAGTCTCCATTCATAACCGTTTCTACATTTCCTACTTCATAATTTGTTCTATGGTCTTTAACCAAAGTATATGGGCAAAATACATATGAACGTATTTGGCTTCCCCATGCTATATCTCGCTGAACTCCTTTTAGGTCTTCTATTTTATCCTTCTGTTCTTTTTCTTTTAATTCTAGTAACTTAGATTTTAGCATTGTCATTGCATATTCTCTGTTTTGTGTTTGTGATCTTTCTGTTTGGCATGCTGTTACAATACCTGTTGGAATATGTGTAAGCCTTACTGCTGATGATGTTTTATTTACCTTTTGACCCCCTGCCCCTGATGCTCTATATACATCCATTTTTATATCTTCTGGGTTTATATCTAATTTAATGTCTTCTGTAATTTCTGGCAAAACCTCTAACGAAGCAAATGATGTATGCCTTCTTCCTCCACTATCAAAAGGGGATATTCTAACTAATCTATGTACTCCCATTTCTCCTTTTAAGTATCCATAAGCATTTTCGCCTTTTACCAAAAATGTTACACTTTTAATTCCAGCTTCATCACCATCTAAATAGTCTAGTTCTTGAACTTCGAACCCATTATTAACTGCCCATTTGCAGTACATTCTATATAGCATCTCTGCCCAGTCTTGAGATTCTGTGCCTCCTGCTCCTGGATGAAGGGTTAATATTGCATTGTTTTTATCGTATTTGCCTGAAAGTAAAGTTTCCATTTCCAGCTTTTCTAAGCTTTCTTCTAGTTTTGATGTGTCTTTTAAAACTTCCTTGCTTAGTTCTATATCTTCTTCCTGCACTAGCAATTCATTTAAACTTTCTAAGTTTTCTAATTCATTTTGTAATTTTTCAAAATTTTCCACCTTGTTTAATAATCTCTTCATTTTTGTAAGAACACTACTAGATTCTTGGTTGTTGTCCCAAAAGCCTTGTTCATTGGTTTTTGCTTCTAATTCTTTTATTTCCTTTTTTAGCTCTGTTATTCTTAGTGCCTCTCCTATTGATTTTAATTTTTCTTTTAGTGAAATTAGTTTATGTTTGTTTTCTTCTAGTTCTATCAAATGTTTCACCTCTTTTACCTATTCTATAAAAATATTATAGCATATATGTCAAATTTAAAACAGCTACAAAATTAATTGTAACTGTTTTTTTATTTATTTACCACAGCAATTCTTATACTTCTTTCCGGCTCCACATGAACTTTGTACTCCCATATTATCTGTATTATTTGTATTTATAATATTACTTGTATTTCAGGCTTTTCCAGACTAGGTATCATCTATA
>CAZTBY010000062.1:0-6777 GCA_964612395.1 uncultured Clostridium sp.
CCATTTTTTACAAAAAAAGAAAACAAATTAATGAAAACTGATGTAAGAGAAAAGGATGGCAATTATGTGCTAGATATTGACTTACCAGGATACAACAAAGAAGACATTAAAATTGATTTAACAGATGGATATTTAACAGTAACAGCAAAAAGAGAAGAACACAAAGAGGAAAGCGAACATCATGGCAACTATATTCACAAAGAAAGATTCTTCGGAGAATGTTCAAGAAGCTATTATGCAGGAGAAAATGTAAAAGAAGAAGACATCAAAGCAAGCTTCAGAAATGGAACTCTAGAAATTACATTTCCTAAAGAAGATGTAAAACAACTAGATGAAGGCAAAAAATATATAGAAATAGGCGAATAAAAAATTTACCTCCCTCAAGTATGTACTTACTTGAGGGCTTTTTTGTTTCAAAAAGAATAAAATCTGTCACTAGACAAAAAAGTTTTTGTATTAACAATACAAAAACTTGCAAAAATGAATAAAAAATTGTATTGTGAATACAATAACTAAAAATCTTACATATAACTACATTTATTGCATCAATTGCTTCTAAATGGTATAATTAATATAGGGTGATTAACATGGGAAAAGAAAGAAAGTTATTTTGTGAACATGGAAGAATATGTTATGAAATAGCCTTATTTAAAGAAGCAAAAAAGAAAGATTTTAAAGATTTTAGAGAAGGAAGAAAGTTTGCTAAAAAATTTAATAAAGATAATTTTGAATATATTTGGAAAGGCGATGCAAAAGTTCTTTTAAGAGAACTACCAGGAGTTGATATGCAGCTTCAAAGAAATAAAGTTGTAAACTTAAGGCTAGCCAGTAAAAAAATTGATGGTATTATAGTTAAACCAGGTGAAGAATTCTCTTTTTGGAATTTAGTTGGAAGAACCAGAAAAGGCTATTTGGATGGAATGACAGTACATAATGGAAAAATAGGTAAAGGAAAAGGTGGAGGACTTTGCCAGATGGCAAATATGATTCATTGGTTGGTTTTACATACACCAATGGAAGTAACGGAATTACATCACCATTCAGATGCACTATTTCCTGATGTTAAAAGAAGAGTCCCTTTTGGAACAGGTACATCAATTTGTTACAAAGCTTTAGACTATAGATTTAAAAATACTACTAAATATCCAATTCAAATAAGAGTATGGCTTGATGATACAATGCTATATGGCGAAATTCGTTCAACCGTACCATTAAAAGAAACATATAAAATAGTAGAAGAAGGAAACCACTATGCTCAAGATGAAAATGGTGTATTTTATAGAAATAGTAAGGTGTATAGAATAATAATGGATAAAGAAACCAAACAAGAAATAAAAAAAGAACTAATATTAAATAACCACTCAAAAGTAATGTATGATTATTCATTAATACCAAAAGAAGAAATAAAGGTGAATTAAATGTTGTTAGAAAATATATTAAAACAAATAAAAGAACATCAAGAACAAATTGCTTATACGGTTAACTCAAAAAGATTTACATACAAAGAATTTTATAAATATGTATGCAATATATACTGGCTTTTATTAGAAAAGAATAATAAACAAAAGCCAGTATTGGTTTATGGGCATAAAGATGTATATATGAAGGCTACATTTTTGGCATGTTCACTTGCTGGAATGACATATATTCCAGTAGATGTAAGCTTTCCAGAAGATAGAGTAAACAAAATTATTGATGAAGTTAATCCAGATTTGATTATAGGAAATTTTGAAAATAAATGTGCTAAAACTATAATGCAAACTGAAATTGAAGAATTGATGAATAAAGATAACTTCAAAGATATTGAAAAAATATATTTAAAACCAGAAGATGTGTATTACATAATATTCACATCAGGTAGTACAGGAATACCAAAAGGTGTGCAAGTTACATACAAAAATTTAGATTCTTGCATAAATTGGTTTCAAAAAATAATAGATGTAAAGGAAGGAACAGTTTTAAACCAAGGCGTTTTTTCGTTTGACCTAACAGTAGCAGATTTATATTATAGCTTAGCAAATGGTATAGAACATTTTGTGATAGAAAAACAAACACAGTCAGATTTTAATAAATTATTTGAAACATTGAAATCTAGCAATGCAACATTAGCGGTGTTTACACCATCATTTGCGGACTTGTTATTACTTGATAAATCATTTAATCAAGAAACAATGCCAAATTTAAAAACAATCCTATTTTGTGGAGAAAAATTACTTGCTGGAACTGCAAAAAAAATTCAAGAAAGATTTAAAAATATCAAAATAATTAATTCTTATGGACCAACAGAATGTACATTTGCTGTAACAAGTATTGAGATAACACAAAAAATGATAGAAGAAAATGATATACCAATCGGAATTGCAAAAAGTGATGTAAAAATATATATAGTAGATGAAAATTTACAAGAACAAAGAAATGGAGAGACAGGAGAAATATTAATAACAGGAAAAAGCGTTGCAAAAGGATATATAGGAGAAAACAAAGGAAAATTCATTACATACAAAGGGGAAAATGCCTATTTAACAGGAGATATAGGATATTTTAAAAACGACAAATTATATTATGTCGCAAGAAAAGATAAACAAATAAAATATAAAGGATATAGAATAGAACTTTTAGACATAGAAGAAAACCTATATAAACTGGGATATGTAGAAAAAGCTGTAGCAGTTGCTAAGCAAAATAAAGAAGGCAAAGTTACAAAAATAATTGCATTTATAAAACTTAAAGAAAATGCAATAAAAAAAGAAATTGAAATTAAAAAAGATATATCAACAAAATTACCACAATACATGTGCCCAACCATTAAAATTATTGAGAGATTTCCATTAAATAGAAATGGAAAAATTGATGAGAGAAAATTGACGGAAAATGTTGAATTATAAAATCAGTAATGATATACTAAAATAAAAACAAAAGAGGAGGTAAAATATTGAGTAAAGATAATGATGTAAGAAAATCATTATCAATAATAACTGAAATATATATAATTTTCATAATACTAATATTTCCACTATGGGTAGATAAAACACGGATTTTTTAGAATTTTAGAATGTAAATATAGAACATTTATATTAAGTGCAACATCGTATATTATTGCATGTATAATTGCAGTAATATATGGAGATATAAAGAAAAAAGAACTATATATAAAACAAATAAAACTAAGCAAAGTACAATGGTTTGTTATAACTTTTTGGCTAATAAATGTAATTTCATGTTTTATGTCTCCTTTCTTCAATGAATATAATTTATTTGTTGGAGTAGGAAGAGGAGAGGGCCTAATTAATATAACATTATATTGTATAACATTCTTATTTATAACATTATTTGGGAAATTTAAAAAGAGGTTTATATTATACTTTTCAATTTCTTCAATATTATTGAACCTAATTTGCATCTTGCAATATATAGGATTTAATCCACTTAACATGTATCAAGATGGTATTGGAACACATAATGTGAGTTTTATGGGAACAATAGGAAATAAAGATTTTATATCAGCTTTATATTGTATATTACTAATGATTTCGGTAAGTGGGTATGTATTTGGGGAAAATAAAAAGTATGAAAATGTAATACATTTAACTTCAATATTTATGGGATTTTTTATACTTGAAATATTAAGTGTGCTAAGTGGATTTGTAGGAATATTTTTTACATTAGTCATAATATCCCCATATATCATAACAAATAGTAAAAGACTATCAAAAACTTTAATTGTAGGTAGTTTAGTATTATTGGCATACGCAGTCAATATTATAATAAATCCTACATATTACTATAGTTTGGGTAAATTAAAATTAAATTGGCAGTTCAATATAATATCAGGAATATTAATACTCTTAGCAGTGATATTTATAGGACTAGCACAAATAATTAAAAAAAGGCATTTTGATTTATCTAACAACAAAAAAACTATAAAAATAATTTATATAGTGATAGCAAGTATTATTATAGCGGGTATTTTAGTGCTATACTTTGTGGATTTTAATTATGGAATGTTATATGAAATACACCAATTGCTAAATGGAAATTTTGATGATGATTTTGGAACATATAGAGTTTTTCTGTGGAAAAGAGCTATTACATTAATTAAAGATTATCCAATAATAGGAACAGGACCAGACACATTTGCAATAAGATTCATGAGCAGATTTACAGAGGATGTAGCAAAACTTGGAGAACTTACAATTAACGATACTGCTGCAAATATATATATAACAATGGCTGTAAATATTGGAATAATAGGCTTACTTCGGTTACCTAGCTTTTATAATAGCACAAATCGTGGATGGAATAAAAAACAAAAATAAAAATTCAATAGTCTTTTTAATAGCAATAATATGCTATTTAGCACAAGATTTTTTCAATCTGTGGGTGGTAATTATAACACCAGTATTTTGGACATTAATGGCAATACATTATATTAGTTATAAAAATTTGAAAGGGTGATAAAAATGGTAAAAACAAATAAAAAACAAGCAATAACAAAATTTTTAATAATAACAATAATAGCAATAGGCTTTACGATTGGAGTAAATTTTATATTACAAAAATATAGTATAAATGGAATTGAAGGGTATATGTTTAGTCAAGCTGCAAGTATAGTAAAAGCAACAACACCAAACGCAACATGTTCAAACGCAACGAGTTCAAATGCGACAAGCTCAAACGCAACAAGCTCAAATGCAACAAGCCCAAATGAAACTGACAGTGATGTTGCAGGCGTAAATATATCAGAAGAAAAAAAGGCACAAATAATACAAGAAGTAAACGCAAAATTGCAAGAAGATTATCAAGAAAAACATAAAAATGGAGAAGTCTCTTTTGAAAGTTATTATAATGAAAATTTTGATACATACTATAATAACAGATTAGAAGAAGTAAAAAAAGAAGAAGCAAAAGATAAAATAGTAACATTTTTAGAAGATAATAAAATTTATGTAATAATAATAGCAATAGCTACAATGACAGCAATTATAACTGGTGTTATTTTAATAGTTGATAAGAAAACAAAGAAAATTCAATAAAGGTTTAAATATGAATAAAAATAAAATAGGAATTACTTCAAATTGCCTAAAAGTGATAGTACTACTAATAATGATAATAGACCATATAGGAATGTTTACATTTGGAAAAATAGAATATGATACATATTACATCTTAAGAAGTATTGGTAGAATCGCAATGCCGATATTTGCCTATTTAGTGGTACAAGGATATTTTTATACAAAAGACTTAAAAAGGTATGTTTTCAGGCTATTTTGCTTAGCAGTAATAACTCAAATGATAATATTTATTATAAAGTTTTTGTGTGAGGTAATATTTTATACTAGAGTTTTAGATATTTGTAACACATTAAATGTAGTATTTTCATATACTTTTTCAATAATTATTATCTCAATTTTAGATAATAGAAAAATTAGCAACAATTCAATTATAGATGTGATTATTAAAACCGCTACACTAATAACAATAATTTTTGCATACATAAAACTTAATATAGAATATGAATTAAGAATACCATTTATAATATTAGGATTTTATATAATAGAAAAAGTATTTATGAGCAAAGAAGGCAAATTATTGCACAAAAAAGAATATAAAACTTATAAAAGAAAAATACTAGAAAAGATAATTTATCTAATAAGTATATTTATGATTTTGTATATATCAATAATACCAATAAAACAAACACCAGGGTGCAAATATGCGACACTTGGAAGTATAGTATTAATAGCACTATATAATGGCAATAAGGGTAAGAATAGCAAGTGGGGACAATATTTATTTTATATAATATATCCATTGCAATATATCATTTTATACCTAGCAACATTGAAAATATGAAAATTAGAAAAGAGATGGAAAAATGAAAGATAAAATAATAAACATAATAGAAGAAGTAAGCGGATATGAAAATTTAAGAGAAAACTTAGATGTAGATTTACTTCAAAATGAAATTTTAGATTCATTTGCGTTTATAGAATTAATATCAACATTAAATGATGAATTTAATATAGAAATTCAGCCAACACAAGTAAAACCAGAAACATGGAGAAATGTAGACAAAATAGTAGAACTTGTAGGAAGTCTGCAACAATAAAGTAAAATCCCCAAAGATTGGGGATTTTTTTTATGCCTTTATCATATTTCTAATAGCTTCATACAAAAACGGTTTAAACTCATCAATAGGAAGCGGGTCTTTATATAAAATTGAATTAAAGCAAGTAGAACTTACTAGTTCAATAATCATAAACAAAGTAACATCAGGATTTTTAAGCTTAATGTTATTATCTTTAACACCTTTCATAAACAATTCATAAAGAGTATCGCCTTTTTTTTCATTAGTTTCATAAATAGTCCACAAAGTCTTATTGTAAACTCCCCAAGATAAATTTTTAGAAATGAATTTTAAAAGAATTTGATTTTTATTAAGTTCATCAATTACATAATTAATAACATAAATAATCTGGTCAGAAAAGTTTGAAATGTAGTTCTTTCTAAGGGAAGCAAGAGCATCACTAAAAAGCTTTTCTGATTTTTTAGTAATCAAAACATCTCTAATTTCATATTTATCCTTAAAATATAGGTAAAAAGTACCTTTAGCAACATTAGCATTATCAACAATTTCTTGAATAGAGGTATCTTTAATACCTTTCTCGGTGAAAAGTTTAAAAGCATTTGATAAAAGCCTATTTTTTTTACTATTTTCATCATTTTTATTAATACTCATAAAAATCACATCCAATGTTATTATTGCATAAAAATGAC
>CAZTBY010000063.1:0-6714 GCA_964612395.1 uncultured Clostridium sp.
GAAGAAGTAATTGCAAAAATTGAAGAAACACAAAACCTAGGTTTTGAAAGTGAAAAGAAAATAGAACAAATAAATTCCGAAATAAATGTTCAAAATGAAAGAATAGCAAACAATCTTCAAAACCATGAAACATACTTAAAAGAGATGGAAGAATTAGAAACTAGAAATAAGGAGATACAAGAAGAAAAGGAGAACAGAACAAGCAAAAAAAATAATTTAATGGCAAATAGAGAAAAATTTGCAAAAGAGCTAGAAGAAAAAGAAGCAAAGCTAAGTGAAATTTCAAGCAAACTTACAGAAGAAGAGAAGAAAATTGAAGAAAAAAAGAAAAAGGTTGAAGAAAACACAGAAGCAAAATATGAAAATAGAGAAAAAATAAATGCAATAGAAATAAATAATGAAAACTTAAGTAAACGTGAAAGAACAGTAAAAACAGAAATACAAGATACAATATCAAATCTAGATGAAAAAAGAATGATAAAATCTGAGCTTTTAAAAACCTTTAATGAAAAAGAACTAAGAAGAAATGAATGCAAAAGTAAATTAGAGGAAATAAAGAAAAAACGTGAGGTAGCAACATCAAAAATAGAAGAATATGAAAACAAAATAAATAAATTAACAACGGAACTAAGAATAAAAGATTCAAAACAAAAATTCTTAAGCGAAATGGAAAAGGAAAAGGAAGGCTACTCAAGGGCAGTAAAATCAATACTTTTAGAATGCGAAAAAGATGCAAAATTAAACAAAGGTGTAAAAGGAGTTTTAGCAAACCTTATAACAGTTCCAGAGGAATATCAAACAGCAATTGAAATGGTGCTAGGTCAAACTTTGCAAAATATAGTTACAGAAACAGAGGAAGATGCAAAAAAAATAATAGAATATTTAAGACAAAATAACCTAGGTAGAGCATCTTTTTTGCCAATTTCATCAGTAAAGGGAAAAACTATAGATAAACTTGTAACAAATGGAAAACAAGGAATAATAGGTATTGCAGCAAAATTGATACAAACAGATAATAGGTATGAAGGAATTGTAGCAAACTTACTTGGAAGAACAGTAATTGTAGAAGATATGGATACAGCAATAGTACTTGCAAGACAAAATAACTATAGTTTTAAAATAGTTACACTAAAAGGAGATATAATTAACCCAAGTGGAGCAATAACTGGTGGTTCAACAGCACAAAAAACAACAAGTATAATAGGAAGAACAAGCCAAATAAAAGAACTAGAAAAAGAAATTGAAAAATTAAACAAAAAAATTGAAAAAATTACTAATGAAAAAGAAGAATATGAAACATCAATAGAAGATTTACTAGAAGAAGTTGTAAGTATAGAACAAACAAGCCAAGAAATAGAGATAGAATATGCAACAGAAAAGCAAAGAATAGAAACACTAGAAGAGGCAATATCAAGCTTAGAAGCAAAACTAGAAAAGCTAAAAAATGAAATAATAGAAATAGAAAGAACTATAGAAAGTAATGAAGCAAAAAAAGCAGAAATAAAACAAAATTCATTAGACTTAGAAGAAGAAACAAATAGTTTAAATCAAGAAATTCAAAGCTTTGCAGAAAAAAACAAAGAAAATCAAAAGTATATAGATGATTTAAACTTTGATATAACAAACCTAAAAATATCAGTAAGTTCATTTGACGAAAGCAATAACTCATTAGAAGAAATACTTGCAAGGATAGATGCAGAAATAGAAGGAAATGTAAGCAAAATAGCAAGCAAAAAAGCACAAAGTGAAGCATGCTTAAAAGAAAATGAGATACTTGCAAATACAATAGAAGAATATAAAAAGCAAATAGAACAAATAAAATTAGAAGTAAGCACAAGTTCAGATACGGTAGAAAAATTAAAAAAGGAAAAGATAAATAAAAATAATGCTATAACAAAAACTGAAAACGAAATAGAAGAAAAACATGGCATGATAGAAGAAATAAAAAATCAAGCAAATAAATTAGAAGTTAAGAAATCTAAAATAGATGTTGAACTTGAGCAAATAATAAACAAAATGTGGGAAGATTATGAAATAACACCAAACACAGCGGGAGAATATAAAAAACCAAATAATATTGCAGAAACAACAAAACAAGTAAAAGGTTTAAGAGATGAAATTAAAAATCTAGGAAGTATCAATATAGACTCAATAGAGGAATACAAACAAACAAAAGAAAGATACGATTATATGTGTGAACAACGTTTAGACTTAGAAAATGCAAGCAGTAAACTAAAAAAAGTAATACAAGACATGACCCAAATAATGAAGGAACAATTTGAAACACAATTCAAAATAATAAATAAAAACTTTGGAGAAGTATTCCAAGAACTATTTGGTGGAGGAAAAGCAGAATTAAAATTAACAGATGAAAACGACATATTAAACAGCGGAATAGAAATAGAAGTTCAACCACCAGGTAAGAAACTTCAAAACATGAGCTTATTATCAGGAGGAGAAAGAGCGTTCACAGCAATAGCACTACTTTTTTCAATACTAAAAATAAACCCAGCACCATTCTGTGTATTAGATGAAATAGAAGCGGCATTAGATGATGTAAATGTATATAGATTTGCAGAATACTTAAAAAAATTCACTTCACAAACACAATTTTTAGTAATAACACACAGAAAAGGAACAATGGAAGCAGCAGATACAGTATATGGAATAACAATGGAAGAAAGTGGAATAAGTAAATTGCTTTCAATGAAACTTGCAAAAAATTGACAAAAAGACTTGAAAAAGAAAAAATAATATTATATAATATGAGCACCGCCTTTCAGAGAGGAGGTGAATATGACTTCTTTTGATTTAATCTTTTTCCTAATTGTTCTAATTTTGGGACAAAACAAAGATAAAGATAATGACCAAAAAGATTAGTGTGGAAACATACATAATCGGAGTAGTAGTGTGGGAAGCTACTACTTTTTTAGCATAAAAAAACAATAGGCATTGGGAATACCTATTGTGAATATGACTTCTTAATAAACGATAATTCGCTTACACTACATATATATTACTACATAAAAATCATTTTGTCAAGACAAATTCATAAAAAAATAAAAATTTACAAAAAAACAATAAAAATTAAAACTTTTGTTTGACAATTAGGAATTTATGTGATAATATATTAGCAAATATTTTTAAAGGGAGAGGATAGCATATGAGAAAAAAAGACCCAAACGAATTAAATAAGAGAGAAAAAGCTATATTAAAATATATAGAAAAAGCTGTTATGGAAAACGGATATCCACCATCAGTTAGAGAAATAGGAAAAGCAGTAGGTTTAAGTTCTACAGCCACAGTACATACATATATTCAAGGTCTAGCAAAAAAAGGATATATTAAAAAAGAAGACCAAAAGGGAAGAACTTTAAAATTATTAAAAGGAGGCTTAGAAGGACAAGAAAAAATACAAGAAAAACCAGTATATAACGGAAAAGAGCTAGTTGATGTACCAGTTATAGGAAAAATAACAGCAGGAGCACCAATTTTAGCAGTTGAAAATATTACAGATACATTCCCAATTCCAGTAGACTTTATTGGAAATAGCGAAAGCTTCATGCTTACAGTTAGAGGAGAAAGCATGATAGAAGCAGGAATATTAGATGGAGATTATATATTAGTAAAAAAACAAGATATAGCAATGAATGGGGAAATAGTTGTTGCATTAATAGGAGAAGAAGCGACAGTAAAAACTTTTTATAAAGAAAAAGATCATATACGTCTTCAACCAGAAAACAGTACAATGGATCCAATAATAGTTCCAGATTGTAAAATACTAGGAAGAGTTGCCGGAGTATTTAGAAAAATGTAGTTAGCTTTTATGAATATAACTTCATATGAACACAAATAATATAACTTGTAGAGGTGTTCATATGAAAGAAGAAAAGAAGAAAAACATTACAAAATACGGCGAATTTGTTTGTTCAGCTTATCACTGGCTACCAATAGAAAAGCAAAAAGAGCAGGCAGAAAAGATGGAAAATATAACGAGAATTTCAAAAAAACAGTAATAATAATTACCTTACCATAATATACATTAATTAAAGTTTAGTACAAACGTTAAATTATGGGAGGTAATTATTTTTATGGAGAATATGGGAGTATATGAAGACATTAAAGCAAGGACAGATGGTGATATATATGTTGGTGTTGTTGGTCCAGTAAGAACAGGAAAATCAACATTTATTAAGAATTTTATGGACTTATTAGTTATACCAAACATTGATAATAGCTATAAAAGGGAAAGAGCAAGAGATGAGCTTCCACAAAGTGCTGCTGGAAGAACAATAATGACCACAGAGCCAAAATTTGTTCCAAATGAGGCAATTGAAATAACAATAGGAGATAACCTAAAATTAAAAACAAGGCTTGTAGACTGTGTAGGATACTTGGTAAATAATGCACTAGGCTATATGGAAGAAGATGTACCAAGAATGGTAAAAACACCATGGTCAGATGAGGAAATTCCTTTTGAAGAAGCGGCAGAAATAGGAACAAGAAAGGTAATACAAGAGCATTCAACAATAGGAATATTAGTTACAACAGATGGAAGTATAACAGAAATTCCAAGAGAAGATTATGTAGAAGCTGAAAGCAGAGTGGTAAATGAATTAAAGGAATTAAATAAACCTTTTGTAATAGTGCTAAACACAAATAATCCATCATCAGATAAAGCTAGAAGCCTTGCGAATGAACTTGAAGGAAAGTATGGAGTTTCAGTAATACCAACAGATTGTACAAATTTAAATAATGAAGATATTAACAATATTTTTGGAAAAATATTATATGAATTCCCAATTGAAAGAATAAACATAAACTTCCCAAGCTGGATAGATGGCTTAGATAATGATAATGAACTAAGACAAGAATTGTTTAAAGAAATAAAGGATGCTTTTAAAGATGTAAGCACAATTAAAACCATAAATGCAAGTGTTGCAAGAATAAGTAAAACAGATATAATTGTAAAAACAACAATTGATAAGGTGGACCTAGGAACAGGAACAGTTACAATAGAAATTTCATTAAACAATATGTTATTCTATAAAGTGTTAACAGAAATGACTGGAATTCAAATGAATAACGAGGCAGACTTATTTGCAACAATAGATAATCTATCTAAAGTTAAAAAGGAATATGATAAAGTCTCAATGGCACTACAAGAAGTGAAGCAAAAAGGATATGGAATTGTAATGCCAAGCATGGATGAACTAATATTAGATGAACCAGAAATTGTAAAACAAGGTTCAAGATTTGGGGTTAAACTAAAAGCAAGAGCACCATCAATACATATGATAAGAGCAGACATAGAAACAGAAGTATCTCCAATAGTAGGAAGTGAAAAACAATCTGAAGAGTTGGTAAATTATCTATTATCAGAATTTGAAAATGACCCAACAAAAATCTGGGAATCAAATATTTTTGGCAAGAATTTACATGAACTTGTAAACGAAGGCTTACAAAACAAACTATACAGAATGCCAGAAGATGCACAAGGAAAGCTACAAGAGACATTAGAAAGAATAGTAAATGAAGGCAGTGGTGGACTAATTTGTATAATCTTATAGATAAAAAGAAGATGGCCTAAGCGAAGGCTGCTGAAAAAGTAGTCTTTCTCTAAGTGCCATCTTTTTCTTGCTTTTGTGTTTCATAAGCTTTAATAAATAAAGCAATACTTTCTAAAACTTCAAAAGCAGGAACAATTTGAGATTTGTCTATTTTATCGAAAATGTTTATAATGTTTTCATCTGTTATGTTTTTCTTACCAAACAATATATAATCTGCAGATGTATTTGTTTTTTCACAAAGGTTAATTAAAGATGTAAGAGAAAGTCCATTAATGCCTGATTCAACTGTGCCTAAATATTGTCCACTAATACCAATTAATTTTGAAAACTTTTCCTTGTTCATATTCATACTTTTTCGAAGTTCTAGAATTCTTTTTCCAATATCTACTTTCATTTCTATCACCATAAATAGTATATTTCAAAATCAAATAGAAAGATGTAAAACAAAGTATGCAAAAAATGTAGAAAATTGTGGAATTTTGTGGTATATTATTAACGTATTCGAAAACCAAACTGTAGTTTACTAAGGAGGTAAGATTAACCATGAAAAATATTGAAAAACCAATGCCTATTTTACTAATTGAAGATAACGAAGTGGAAATAAACGAATTTAAACGCTATATTGAGGGCAGAATTGATGCAAAGCTCATAAAATCAACCAATTCTAGTTATGAAGGAATTGCATATACAAAAATGTATATGCCAGAGGGAATAATACTAGACTTAGAATTACACAATGGGGAAGGTTCAGGAATAAAATTTTTAGAAGAACTTCAAAAACTTAAACTAGACTTTAAACCATTAATAGTAGTAACAACAAATGTCTCATCTAAAATTATTTACAGACGAATACGAGAATTAGGAGTTGATTTTATTTACTACAAGAAGCAAAGTGATTATAGCCCAGAAATGGTAATCAATTCAATGACTTCACTTAGGGAAAGCTTGTATAGTGTGAAAATAGAACAGCTAGGTAGCAAAGCAACAATTGAAACACCAATAGAGCATGAAAACAGAATAAAAGAAAAGATTACAGTAGAATTAAATTTTGTTGGAATTCCACATCACTTAGTAGGAAGAAAATATATTGAAACAGCAATTGTGTTTTTGATCCAGAACAACGAAGAAAAAGGAGAAACAGTTT
>CAZTBY010000064.1:0-6653 GCA_964612395.1 uncultured Clostridium sp.
GGAACAAATTCAGGAATATCAAATATAAATTGGTATTATATGTATGCCCAGCAAAAGGTTTATGCAACAAATAAAAACTTAGGAAATAAAGTAAAAAGTTATATGATACTTGGCTCTTGCTTCGACCAAATGCTGGAATTTGTAAATGTAGCAGGAAAATATGATGTAACAAAAGTAGGAAATGTAGGACATAGCTTTTCTAGTACCTATAATACTGGAAGTCAAAGTACAGACATGTCAAAAAACATATATGATTTAGAAGGTAATGTATGTGAATGGACAACGGAGGCACTCGAGGGTAGTTATCGAATTCCTAGAGGGGGATGTTGTGATGAGAGCTATTCAGCTAGTTGTAGGAGAATTTACTTATATCCGTATTATCCATTTAACTGTGTGCGGTACAAGGATTTCTCTTTTTGTTTTGCTGTAAGGTTGTATTATTAATATTTTGAGAGGTTAACATGGAGGCGTCAATGCGCCTCTAATATTTGGTACTTACTTCTTTTGTTGAATTATAAATTTTCTCAAAAATATTAAAAAAAATATTGATTATTAAATTCACTTTGTGATAAAATGATACCGTTATAAATTGTAATTGAAACTACTTAAGTTTTACTAATATCAGGAGGGAAAATGAAAGAATTAGTTGAAGAAAAATTCAAGGAAATTTTTGGAACAGAAGGAAGAATTAAAACATATTTTGTACCTGCTAAAGTAAATATAGTAGAGGAAGATGAAAACTATAAAGGAGAAATGGCACCTAAAACTAGAGCCAAAAAAGGAGTTTGTGCAACAATTAGAGAAAGAGAAGATAGAATACTAAATTTTTACTCAGTAAATTTTGGTGAAGCAGGCATAATATCTATTTCAATAGATAATGTTGCATACAATGAAAATGAAACATGGGTAAAATATCCAAAGGAAATTATACTTTCTTTAAAAGAGGAAGGTTATGAATTAGAGCATGGCTTTGACATAGTATATTATGAAAATATAGTAACAGATAATAGAAAAGATATTTTAAAGATATTAACAGCAATAGTTTTAAAAGACATGTATAACTTAGATATTAATAATGAAACAATAGAAACATTAGAACAAAAAACAGACGAGGAAGATGAAGAGGAAAATAAACTCCTTACAGGAGAAAAGTTACAAATAGATTAAGACTGGAGAAAAAATGAGTATAATAGGAATAGATGCAGGAAGTTCATGTATAAAAGCAATTGAGGTAGACCAAAATGCACAAATAATAAGTAAAGAAATAATCAACAAAACTAGTATTATAAATGCATTAGAACTATTTTTAAAACATAACAATATAAAAGAAGATAACATTTCAAAAATAGTTTTAACAGGAGTTGGAAAAGACGAGATAAAGGAAAAAATACGTGGCATACCTACTGAGAAAGTTGATGAATTTAAAGCAATTGCAAGAGGAGGATTAGAACTTTCCCAAAAAAAGGAAGCACTGGTTGTAAGTATTGGGACTGGAACAGCTTTTATAATGGTAAAAAAAGATAACTACAAACATATAGGTGGCACAGGAGTTGGAGGAGGAACAATCTTGAATTTATGCAAACTAGTTGGAAATATTAATACAATAGAAGATATAAATAAAGAAATAACAGAAGGAAATTTAGGAAACATAGATTTAACAATTCAAGATGTAGCAACAAATGAAATTCAAAATTTACCAAAAGATACAACATCAGCAAATTTTGGAAAGTTAAATGATAAAGCAACTAAGGCAGATATAATTTTAGGAATAACAAACATGGTTTTCGAAACAATAGGAATGATGGCAGTATTTCGGAACACAAAACACAAGCTGTAAGAATATAATTGTTATAGGAAATATTGCGACAATGCCGTATTTGAAAACGGTTTTAAATAAAATAGAAAAACTGCATGGTGTTAAGTTTGAAATTCCAAATTTTGCAGAATTTGGAACAGCTTTTGGAGCAGTAAAAACAGCAATGCACTAGCAACACAAGATATATAAAGATACAAATGAAAGGAAGAATTTATGATGTACATATTTAACAAAGTAACGGTAAATCCACAATTACCAAAGTCAATTGAAAAATTAGGAGAAATATCAGAAAATTTGTGGTGGTCTTGGAATACAGAATTCTTAAAAATTTTTAAAGAAATTGATATAGACTTATGGGAACGATGTAACAAAAATCCTGTAAAATTCTTAAGATTGGTAGAACAAGCAAAACTTGAAAAAGCTTCAGTTGATCCAGAAATATTAAGAAACTACAAAGTAAATGTAGATAATTTTGAAAACTATATGAAAAGTAGAACAACATGGTTTAGCAAACAATATCCAGAAAATAAAGATGATATAATTGCATATTTTTCAGCAGAATATGGACTTGATGAAACCTTACCTATATATTCAGGAGGACTTGGAATATTATCAGGGGACCATCTAAAATCAGCAAGTGATTTAGGAATACCAATAGTAGCAATAGGTTTATTATATAAAAATGGATACTTTAATCAAAAAATAAATAGAAATGGAGAGCAAGTATCGGAATACTATAATATAGAAATGGATAATTTGCCAATAAAACCTTTAAAAGATGAAAATGGAGAAGATGTAATAGTAAATATTAAAATTCAAAAAGATAAGCTATACATAAAAGTATGGAAAATATGCGTAGGTAGAGTAAACTTATATTTGTTAGATACAGATATTCCAGAGAATAAAGAAGAATACAGAGGAATAACTTTAAAGCTTTATGGTGGAGATCAAGAAATGAGAATACGTCAAGAAATGGTTTTAGGTATAGGTGGAGTGAAAGTATTACAAGAACTTGAAATTGCACCAAAAGTATATCACATGAATGAAGGACATTCATCATTCCTTGTATTAGAAGCTATAAAACAAACTATAAAACAAAAACAAGTATCTTTTGATATAGCAAAAGATATTGTAACTGCAAAAACAGTATTTACAACACATACACCAGTTCCAGCAGGAAATGATATATTTCCAATAGGACTTGTTGAAAAATATTTTGATGGATACTGGAAAGATTTAGGAATTACAAAGGAACAATTTTTAGAACTTGGTATGAAACCTAGAGATGAAAATAAAAATAATTTTAACATGGGAATTTTAGCATTGAAAATTGCAGGAAAGAAAAATGGTGTAAGTAGACTTCATGAATCAGTTTCTAGAGAATTATTCTCAGATGTTTGGCCAGAAATTGCACCACAAGAATCACCTATAACTTATGTAACGAATGGGGTTCATACATGTTCATGGCTTGCACCAAACTTAAAGGAATTATACAATCAATATTTAGAACCATATTGGCAAGAACGAATATATTCAGATGAAACATGGAAAAGGATAGATAAAATTCCAGACGAAGAATTATGGGATGCACATAAACAAAGAAAAGTAAAACTATTAAAACTTGTTAGAGATAATGTAACAACAAGACTAAAAAACAATGGTGTACATTACGAAAAAATAAGAGAAATAGTTTCTGGATTAAATCCAGATGCATTAACAATTGGTTTTGCTCGTAGATTTGCAACATATAAAAGAGCAACATTAATTTTCAAAGACTTAGAAAGAATAACACAAATACTAAATGATACTAATAGACCAGTTCAAATTATATTTGCAGGAAAAGCACACCCAGCAGATAAAGAAGGGCAAGATTTAATTAAATATATACATGAAATATCATTAATGCCACAATTCAAAGGAAAAATATTCTTACTAGAAAATTATAATATAAATGTAGCTAGACATTTAGTATCAGGTGTAGATGTATGGCTTAACAATCCAAGAAGACCAATGGAAGCTTCAGGAACAAGTGGAGAAAAAGCATCTGTGAACGGTGTAGTAAACTTCAGTATATTAGATGGTTGGTGGGCTGAAGGTTATAATACAAAAAATGGTTGGGCAATAGGAACAAACGAAGAATACTATTCTTATGAAGAACAAGATTTAGCAGATAGTGAGAGTATATACAGAATTCTTGAAGATAAAATAATACCTGCATACTACAGCAAAAATGAAAAAGGAATATCTGAAGTATGGATGAGGTTAATGAAAAATTCAATAATGTCTACAGGTGGAAAATACAGTACAGCAAGAATGTTAGTAGACTATACAGAAAAACTATATATGCCATTATTAAATATTACTAACAAATACTACAATAGCTTAGAAAATGTTACAGAATATAATAAAATAAAACAAGAACTATATGCAAACTGGAATGATATAAAAATAACTCAAGAAAACAATGAAGATAACATTACAGTAGATGCAGGAAATAAGATTAAAGTATCTTGTAAGGTTGAACTACCAAACTTAGAAAAAGACTATATACAAGCAGAATGTTATTATGGAAAAATATTAGAAAATGGCATAGTTGAGGATATAAATATAATGCCAATGAATTTAGTGGAAGAAAATAACGAAACAAAGACATACACATACGAAGCAAAAATAGAAATGAAAACAGGAGGAAACTATGGCTATACCTTTAGAGTAATGCCAAAACATCCAATGTTACTAGATCCAGAAAACCTAAATTTAGTAAAATGGATAACAAAGTAAAAAAATTAAAGCAATTCTAAAAAAATTAGAATTGCTTTAATTTTTATTGACACTGTTATTTCAAAATGATAAAATCTAAACAGATTAAATTGAAAGGAATGGATGTATTATGAGAAAAACAAAAATTGTATGTACTTTAGGTCCTGCAACAGATAGTGAGGAAGTACTAAAAAACCTTATGCTAGAAGGAATGAATGTTGCAAGAATTAACTTTTCACATGGAAATTATCAAGACCAAGAGGGTAGAATAAACATGTTTAAAAAGGTAAGAAATGAACTAAAATTGCCAGTTTCTTTACTATTAGATACACAAGGACCAGAAATTAGGATTGGAAAATTTGCAGAAAACCAAATTTTTTTAGATAAAGGTCAGGAATTTACTTTAACAAACAGTGATGATTTAGGGGATAAAACAAAAGTATCTATAACATATAAAACATTATACCAAGAAATAGATGTTGGAAGAACAGTTCTTGTAAATGATGGAACAATAGAACTTAAAGTAAAAGAAATAAAAGATAAAGATATAGTTTGCGAAGTTATTCAAGGAGGAAAACTTACAAATAGAAAAAGTATAAACATACCAGATTTTATAGTTACACTTCCAGGAATTACTGAAAAAGACATAGCAGATATAAAATATGGTATAATAGCAGGATTTGATTATATTGCAGCTTCATTTGTTAGAAAACCACAAGATGTACTAGAAATAAGAGAGGTACTAAAACAAAATGGTGGAGAACATATTAAAATAATATCAAAAATAGAAAACAGAGAAGGAATAGATAACTTCGATAAAATACTAGATGTATCAGACGGTATTATGGTTGCAAGAGGAGACTTAGGTGTAGAAATACCAATGGAAGAAGTGCCAATATTCCAAAAAGAATTTATCAAAAAAACATATAGACAAGGAAAACCAGTAATTACAGCAACACAAATGCTAGAATCTATGATAATTAACCCAAGACCAACAAGAGCAGAGGTAAGTGATGTTGCAAATGCAATATATGATGGAAGTAGTGCAATAATGCTATCAGGAGAAACTGCATCAGGAGAATTCCCAGTGGAATGTGTAAAAACAATGAGTAGAATAGCATTAAGAATAGAAGAATCAATAAAATACTGGAAAAGATTTAAAACAAGAGAATATGAACTAAAAGATATGAGTACAGAATGTATAATGAATTATGCAGTATGTACAACAGCCATGAATGTTGGTGCAAAAGCAATTATAGCATATACAAATACAGGAGATACACCAAGAACAGTATCAAGCTTTGGACCAGAAAGTCCAATATTTGCAATAACGCAAAATGAGGTAATATATAGACAGCTAGGTTTATGTTGGGGAATAACACCAAAATTATTTGAACCACAACCAAACATAGATGTATTGCTACATAAAGGTTTAGACAAATTAAGAGAAGAAAAATATTTAAATAAAGGAGACAAAGTAGTTATAGCAGGAGGAACAAAAGTATTAACAGATGTACCAACAGAAGAACTAAAACAAAATATAGTAATGGGAGGAGTTGTTGAAATATAATGGAGCCAATGTCTATAGTAGCAACAACACTTGTATGTATGGTGTTGTTAAAAGTAGTATTCAAGGTGAATAAGAAAAAAGCAGAACCACTAAAGGAAGATAAAGAACTAGAAAATCTAACAGATAAATTTCCAGAAAATGTTGATATAGCAAAAGAAATGTTAGAAATGCTAGACAACAAAAACGTAAAAATAGAAGAAGGCAAAAGTACAGAAACAAGTTTATATATTGCAATTACAAATGAAATATTAATTGCAGATATGAAAAATAACTATGCAAGAATTCAAACAATAGCACATGAATGTTTACATTCTATTCAAGATAGAAGATTGCTACTATTTAATTTTATATTTTCAAATATAATAATTGTTTATTGGCTTACAATATCAATACTTACAGCAATACATGTAATTACAAATATTTTGCCATTTGCATTTGCATTAGTACTAATGGCAATGGTAAAACTTGCAGTAAGAGGTTTCTTAGAAACAGATGCAATGACAAAAG
>CAZTBY010000065.1:0-6606 GCA_964612395.1 uncultured Clostridium sp.
CGAGGCAATAAAATTTATCTTACATAGACAAATTTTATTCAAATTAACTATCACCTCGTCAAAGCAAATTTCACTTCACCAAAGGTCATATTATCATCTGACCTTTTAGTTCGTTTCATTGCTTTTCCTCTTTCCCCAAAAGCACTACTTTTTGGGATCCTTGTTACTCTGTTAATTTGTTTTATCAAGCTCACCTTCGCAGAACTTTACTGGTTTAACACCCACTGAAATAGGAACAGGTTCTTTCATATAAATTACACTATCATTACTTTCATCTGGAATATAATCAAATGCTGTATCAATATCTTGCATTTCAAACTTATCTTCTTCGTTAATATATAAAATTCCAAATCTATATTTTTCCATTTTATTATTAGGATCTAATTTATAATAATCTTCTAATGGGAACACTCTAACAATAGCACTATTATCTTCAGCAAAGTTAAAATAGAACATTTGCTTTTGTAAATAATATGTTGCCTCTGTAAAATGAACATCATAATATTGTTGTAACCTCATTATTATTTCACAGACTTCCTTATCTGGTAAATAGTTACTAAATCTAACACTGCCTAATACATTTCCTAGTATCATAGGCTTTGTAATATCAATATAGCCTTTATCATATAATTCTTGGCAAGGTTTACAAATTGAATCTCTAAAGTTTATTTGTTTTAAAATTACTTCATTTCCAACTAAAGTAAGTTCAATATCTTCAACATATCTCATTATTAAATCAGCTTTTTCTTCTCTTGTATAATCTTTCCAAGTTTTAGTTTTCTCTTGATATTCTTTATCTAGTTTTATTTTATTAATAAAATCAATATCTCTTTTTAACAAAATATCTTTTGGAGTAAATTTTAGTTCTTCTGTGCAATCTGTAATATTTAGTTTTTCTTCAAGTTCTACAATAATTTTTTCAACGATATGCTTTTCTTCGTTATATTCCTTTAATTCAAAAGCTCCATTGATATATGCTTTTTTTATCCTTTCAAGTTTAGATTTCTGATTATTTATTTCTTTTTCTAATTGTTCTTTAGGTTCATCAAATTTTTGTTTTATCATAGGCAAAAAGAATTGATTTACAACAGAATCATACTCAGTTAATTCATCTATAAATTGCTCGAAATATTCATTTATTACATTTTCTTTAAATTGAATTTTACAATCATTGCAATAATAGTAGAAGTATGTTTTCCCATTTTTCTTTGTAGTAGCTTTACCACCTAAAATACGATTGCATTTAGGACATTTTAGTTTTTGCAAATACAAATAGGTAAGTGTTCTTTGATAACTTCTTGAATTTTTCTTTTTCTGAACTTGGCAATCAGCCCACATCTCTTTTGAAATAATAGGTTCAACAACATCTTCATAATATGTTGGATTTTTTGTCCTTTTTCCGTGAATAAAATCACCTTTGTATATTTCATTTTCAAGAATGGTTTGTATTGTAGAGTCTCTCCAATTATCTTTTCCTAATACTTTTTCTTCATTAAATAGATTACTTATTTTTTGATAAGAATAGCCATTATAATATAAATCAAAAATTCTAATTATAACATCTTTTGTAGCATAGTCTATTACTAGTCTTTTATCTTCATGTTTATATCCTAATGGAGCAATATGTGGAATATGACCACATTTAATTGCACCAGCTAGTCCTACTTTAGTTCTTTCACTTGTTCTTTCAATTTCATTTTGACTAACACTCATTAATAACCTTGAAATCATTTTACCATTTGCACTAGTTGTATTTATTTCATCATTTACACAATCAAGGTAGGCATCATTCTCATCTAAAAAGTTCATTAAATTTTCCCAATCATAAATACTTCTAGTTATTCTATCTAGTTTTAAAGCAACTATTGTATTTATCTTTTTAGCTTTTATATCATTTTTCAATCTTTCAAATTCTGGTCTACGATTACCAGTTTTTGCACTTATTCCAGCGTCTTGATAATAATCAATTATTTCATAATTCTTTAATTTACAAAAAAATTCTAATCTTTCTTTTTGCTCTGGAAGACTAAATCCCTCGCGAGCTTGGTCTTCTGTTGATACTCTCATATATAAACCACATTTTTTCTTTTCTTTATTCAATTTTCAAACCCTCCAATCTAAAAAAAGAGACATCAAAGTACATACGAGTTACTTTAGACATCTCTTAAATCCATTTATCACAAATAAAATACAATATAATAATTGTAATATAATATAATTTTTTCAAAGTACTCGTAAATCTATATTTTCTCTTGCTCAATTAAATATAGATAATTAATTGCCTATATTATATCACGATTTAAAGACATGTCAATTTTTTACAAATTATATATTTTTCAAATATTCTTCTAATTCTGATAATTTAATCTTTTTTACTAAATTAGAAATATAAACATCATTTGAATAATTGAAAACCAGAAAAGTAGTATTTTTAATAATTACTTTATGAGGTTCAATATATGTAAGATTAGTTCTATCTAGTTTTCTAATACTGCCATTAATAAAAGTAGAATTTACTTTAGCAAACTCACATATAAACTTAAGTCTTTGTTTTAAACTTTCTTCAAATTGTAGTTCTTGTTTAATTATCTTCATTTACTTGCACCATCCTTTCGCTTGGATGATTTTAATATTGTTTTTAAGCAACAAAAAAATCAACCAGATTTTATTTTTCTGATTGATTTTTGTATCAATTCTGTTCTATTAGTTCGAACAGATACGTCATTGGTGGAGATGACGAGACTTGAACTCGTGTCCGAATATCTTTCCACATAAACTTCTCCGAGTGCAGTTTGTTTTTTTACATTCCCTCTACAAAACATCAACAAACAGATTTTTTGTTTTGGTAACTTTATGAATACCCACCACCTCAAAGTTTTGGTAGCTTTGTTTCCACTTGAATTGACGCCCGATTCTAGCCAAGTGGCACTCTAGGTCGAACGTAGCCGCAACTAGGCAGCTAATGCGAAATTATTTTCGTTAATTATTTGTTTTCTCGTTTTTTAGATGGCCTACGAGAATCCATCACTCGCTATTTATACTTCTAGATAACCGTCGAAACCAGTACATCCCCATGTATGCAAGTATTATTATACCACGCACACGTTAAAAAAACAATATTTATTTTAATGCACTATACACAAAATCTACCACAAATAACAACGAGAATATGTATATTATAAGGGATACATTTTTGTGTTTCTTGCTTGCAATGTTACTTAATATATAGAATATAAAACCGATTTCTATTCCAGCCGTAATTGAGTATGCAAAAGGCATTACTATAATAGTAAAAAATGCAGGCATTGCTATCGATATATCATCCCAATCTATGCTCTTTACAGAACCCATCATAGATACTCCAATCAAAATCAATACTGGTGCAATTGCACTCATCGGAACACATTTAACTATCGGTGCAATAAATAATGAAAGTATAAAACAAAGAGCTGCAAATACTGCTGTAAGGCCTGTTCTCCCTCCTGCTTCAATTCCAGCACTGCTCTCTACATACGTTGTAATATTACTTGTTCCAAACACAGCACCCACACTTGTAGCAATCGAATCAGCAAACAATGCTTTTTCAAGTCTTGGAGACATATTTCCATTTTCATCAATCTTAAATATACCTGACTTTTTACCTGTGCCTATAAACGTTCCAACAGTATCAAATATATCAGATATGCAAAGCGTAAAAATAGTCATTAAAACTGTAACAATACCCGCTTTAGCCGTTAGCAAGCCAGCAAAATCAAACTTTAAAAAAGTTGGCTCTACAGAAGGCAATATTGTATAATTCGAAAAATCTGGAATCTCTGTAACTCCCATAGGAATACCAATTATTGTTGTTATGATTATCCCTATCAAATATGCACCTCTTACTTTTTTCAAAACCAAAATACTTGTAATAACAAGACCAATCAATGCTAAAAGAACACTAGGATTATTAAATGTTACCAACCCTGGGATTGTTGTAGCACCTGCTGATACTCCATTTGCAACTTCTTCAACAGAGAACTGCAAAAATCCACCATTTCTAAAACCTGTGTATGCTATGAAAAGTCCAATCCCAACAGTAATTGCGTCTTGTAAAAACAAAGGAATAGCTTTTATTAATTTTGTTCTAATACTTGTTGCCGTTATCAAAATACTTATTATTCCACAAATAAATACCATTGCTAAAGCTTGTTGCCATGTAAAACCCAAACTACCACATATTGTATACGTAAATAGCGCATTAAGTCCAAGCCCTGCACTTTGTACGTATGGTACATTTGCCACCAGCCCCATAATTAGCGTTCCTATTACAGATGCAATAATTGTAGCTGTATATACCGAATTATAGTCCATTCCCGCATTTGACAATATTTTAGGATTTATAAAAATTATGTACGAGATAGATACAAATGTTGTAATTCCTGCAATCAATTCTGTAAGTACCTTAGTTCCATTTTCTTTCAACTTGAAAAGTTTTTCAAACATAAAATTCCCCCTCCAAGATAAATTTTAACATAGATTTTATATATATACAAATTAAAAATTTTATGCTATAATTTTTTATTGTAAATAAGAAATCTAGCAAGGAGGAAACAAATGGGTAGGGCCGATATAGCAACTCAAATAAGGTCTGTATTCAATTTTAGAAAGTCAATTATAAAGCACCAAAGACATAAAAGAATATTAATAACAACTTGCACTGTATTATTGCTTGGTATATTTGGTGTTGTCTATTATAGCAAAGATACCATTGCAGAATATGTGGCAAAACACAAAATTTTAGATAAAGAAAAAGCAGAGCTTCAAGACGCAAAGAATCAAGTTGAAAGCGAAAAAGAACAACTTGAACAAGAAAGAGAGCAAATGTTAGAAGAAGCTGAGCTAATTGCACAAAACAACTTGCACTTAGTGGAAGAAAATATAAAATTACAACAATCTCTAAAAATTGCAGCAAGCGTTGGCGTAAAACCTCAAAACTACGATGACGCCGAAGAGGTAAGTTCTGCTGTTGACTATGACAAACTAGAATATGTTGGAGAATTTGAAGGAACTGCATATACACCAAGTGTAGAAGAATGTAGCAATAATTTAGGTTACACAGCTTCAGGAAAGCCAATTATTGCTGGTGTTTCAATCGCAGTAGATAATAAATATTGGAAATTAGGCACAAAGTTTTATGTGGAGGGATTAGGCTATGTAGTTGCAATGGATACAGGAAATGACGTGAAAGGAAAATATCGTTTTGATTATGCTGTGTTTGACAAACAATACGCATTAAAATTAGGCAGAAGAAAATGGAAAGTTTATTTAGTAAACGAAGAATAAAACACGAATTTGTGTTTGACAAGAACAAACATTTGTGGTAATATTGTTTTGGATAATACTACCACGAAGGAGTGTTGATTTAATGAAAGAAACAAAAAGCACTAAAAAGGATAATGTAATAGACATTAATGATTCAAAAATAACTGACAAACAATTGCGCGTATTAAACTATGTTAAAGAATGTATAAAAAAAGATGGATATGCACCATCTGTTAGAGATATATGTAAAGCATTAGATTTGAAATCTACTTCAACCGTACACGGCTATTTAGTTAGACTTCAAAAGAAAGGTTTAATTCAAAAAGCCTCTTTAAAATCAAGAGCAATAACCGTGGTTGGGAAAAATAGTGAAGAAGATGAGAAGCCTTTCTACACTTCAAAAGAAATGGTAGACGTACCCATTGTTGGTAAAGTAACTGCTGGTGCACCTATTTTAGCAGTAGAAAATATAGAAGACTCATTCCCTCTTCCTATTGACTTCGTTGGTAATTCTGAAACGTTTATGTTAAGAGTTAGAGGCGATAGCATGATAGAAGCTGGAATTTTAAGTGGAGACTTAGTTCTAGTAAAGAAACAAAACACTGCTGAAAATGGCGATATAGTAGTTGCTCTTATAGAAGATGAAGCCACAGTAAAAACTTTTTATAAGGAAAAAAACTTCATACGTTTGCAACCGCAAAATAGCTTTATGCAGCCAATAATTGTTCCAACTTGCACAATACTTGGAAAAGTTGCTGGCGTGTTCAGAAAATTGTAAAAATTAGAATATTTTTTAATAACCTCCCTATAATATTATCGGGAGGTTATTTTTATGAAACGAGATAAAATGAATAAATTAGGTTTAGACAATGCTGATATCCGCGTAAAAGGAAAAAGTATAATTGAAGATACCACGGAATATGGCGAATTTATTGCAAGTTTTGATGATTGGATGACACCCGAAGAGCAAAAGAAAAGAGCCGAATATTTGCAAAACTTAAAGCACAAATAATTTACTATTCATATCTTACTTGAACCAAGTAAAGTCCGTGTGGTGGAAGAGTTTTACCAGCTCTTGTCCTGTCTTTTGATTCTATAATTTCAGGTAAATCTTCCACCCTTATCTTTCCAAGACCAACATCCACGATTGTTCCAACAATTATTCTCACCATATTATACAAAAATCCATCTCCAGACAACTCAACTGTTATTATTCCATCTTTTTCTTGTAATTCTAATTTAGTTAGTGTCCTAACTGTGGTTTTCTTTTCACTTCCTCCAGAAGATTTAAATCCTTTAAAATCA
>CAZTBY010000066.1:0-6442 GCA_964612395.1 uncultured Clostridium sp.
GTGCCTTATTATCTTTAATTTTATCCAAAGGATATGTAAGTGCTATCATTGGTGCTATCATCGTCAAGAAAGCCATATATACAACCCTTTTAAAGTATTGTACTGTGAATACCCCTGTTAAAATCACAAGTGCAAAATACATTATTGTATAACCCGCTGTATTTCCAATACTTGCATTATCGTAACTTTCACCTATTTCTTTTCTAACTTCGGTAAGTAAGATGTCAACATTATTACCTTCAGTAGTTTTCTCAATAACATTATTTCTTATTATTTCATTTAATCTATTTGATATATTTAGCATAAACGCCATCATATAATGTAAAACAAATAGTATACATATTGCAACAACCCAATCTTGAAGCATATTTTTGTATTTTGCTTTATTATTTGCAGAACCACTACTTAATATAATTCTAATAGCTACATACATAAGTACAGATAATAATCCCACCAAGGCAATTGTTCTTAAAGACATATACCATTTTGCTATTATATTCTTTAACTCATATGCAGTAGATTTTAAATTAATTTCTTCTTGTATTCCAGATACGCTAGTCAAATCACAGTCAAAAACTTTTATTGCATATCCACCAAAAATGTTATATCGTTCAACTTTATATAGCTTTCCATCATACAAATACAACATTACCTTGTACAATTTCAATGAATATTCTTCTGATAATATACCATTTATTTTCTTCATTGAACCCCAATTTCCAGCATTTCCTACTGTTAAACAATAATCTACCTGTTCTACTGTAAATAATTCACTATCAGAATCCAATTGCATTGGCTCTAATCCATATTCTAAAAATTTTTCCACATTTTCATCTTTGAACATATCAGCTACTTTTGTTTCCATTACTAGATTAAAATCATCATTAGTCAAATTCGAAACTAATTCAAGCATGTCATTTTTACTATTTACATCAGAAATGCTTCTATAGATTGTTTTGCCTGAATCTGCATCGGCGTTTACAAAATCTATATCTAGCATTGGAACTTCTCCTGCAAAAATAAGACCTGGTGAATACTTTATTGCATATTCCCCATTTTCCTTTAAGTCACCTGTTCCCATCATCATACGTTGCATAATTGATAACCCTACGTCACCCACATATGCAATCAAATAGAATACTCCAGATACTAATCTTTCACCTTCACTTTTTGCAAGTACAACATTCGGAACTATGAAGTTACTTAACATTATTATGGTTATAAATATTATTAAAACTTTTTTTGTTATTGTATTTTTTATAACTGATTTCATTATAAGGTTTTCCCCTTTCTATAAAGGCTTACACTCTATTTTATTATAACATACTTTTCAACAAAATCAAAGCATTATCAACATTTTTTTCACTTTTTAGAATATCGATAAAACCTGTTTTACAATGTCATTATCTAAAATTAAAGTTGCATACGCTAAACTACAAAATAGAAATACACAAATGAGTACAATTATCCCTATCCCTAAACTTTTTAGCATTTTGTTTATAGTGTAGGTAAATGCATCTATCACCTTTCTTTTTCGTGTTTCTTTTTTTTCTTTTTTTCTCGCACTAATTTCTGTGCTATTATCAATTCTATTACCATTGCTATTCTCCATATTTTTCCCCACTTATTTAAAATGTAGGTAGATATTTAAATACATCTACCTACATTTTTTAAATCATATATGATCCTATTTCTCTTAATAAAGCTTCTGCATCAATTCTTGGATCTACACTTCTTGCAAATCTAACAAATGAAGGAGGATCACTAATTAATTGTTTTCCATGTTGTGCTATCGCCATACGGCTTGCTACATTAGCTGCTTTTTCGGAACGATGTTTTGATTTAACTCTTGAAATTTTCTTAACATCCTTAATTCCTAAATCACTAAATTCTTTATAATCTGTAGGTGATATATCTACACTCTTTAAATCTTGCATTTCCCCAACTGAAGCTACTCCTGTTTTTTGATATTCTTTAAAAGTTTGAGGTGCTATTTCTGATTTTTTTAGTTCTGCCATATCATTAACAGATTCTACACCTGCATCGTCATATGCTCTAAATTGCTCCCCAGAAACGTCTTTTTGTAATGCTTCATGTATTACATCTGCATCATATATTCCATTATTTAAAAAATCTTCTGTCTTTTCTTTTACATTTCCAGATATAGATGAATCATTTTCGATTTTCTGCCAACCCTCACTTTTATAAAATTGCTCTTTTTCTTTAGCTTGTTTATATCCTTCATCACGCATTTTACCTTTTTCATAAGTTTCTCTCAATTCATCTACTTCATTACCTACTCCATAGGCAATTCCTTTAGTCATCTTATCAACTGTTCCAACAGCTGCTTCTCCAGTTTTTGCTCCACCATATGCTCCTGCCACAATATTTTTATACGGAATTCCAATTTCACCATCAGCAACACCTGCTGCTATTCCAAGTGTTGTTCCTGCAATTACACCACCAGCTTTTGCTGCAGTTCTAGCAGACCATCTTCCTGCCGATGCTAAAAGATTCACTCCCTTTTTTAATGCTCTTTGTCCTAATGCTCTATATCCATTTCCATTATTATTCGTACCTGTGCCATTGCTTGTAGCAATTCCTTGTGTATTACCACCTGATGACCCACTAGTTGAACTACCAACATTTGTGCCAGAAAATCTTGAGCCACCACTTCTTGTACCTTTAGAACTTCCTAGGTTTCTACCACCTATAGTATTACTATTACCACTTCCGCCATTGTTTCCTGTTCCAACATTGCTACTAGAAGCTCCCGCATTATTGGGGTTCATTCTAATTTTTCCAGAATTTCCCGAATCATTCTTTGAACTACCTTTAGGACCTTTTGGTAATTTATTTAGCAAGTTCATTACCATTGCACCACCTGCAATTGTACCTAAACTGTTCATTGTTGTAGCCTTATCAAATCCAAATAGTCTCCTTAAGAATATTTCAGCTGGTCTAAATAATGCTAAAGCTACTATTGCGATTATTGGATTTTTCATAGTTTGTATTGCTGTTCCAACAATCATTGTATATAATAGAAGATGTACTGGTTGTATTAAGCAATTAAATACATATTCTCTAAGCCATAACATAAAACCTTGTGCTTGACCATCTCTTATTTTATCTAAAGGATATGTAAGTGCAATTAGTGGTGCAATCATTGTTAGCAATGCAATAAAAATTAATCTCTTTATATATTCAAATGTAAACGTTAATGTTAAAATAACAAGTGCCATATACATTATTGCATATCCCCAATATCTAAATTGAGAACCATTTTCTTGTACAATGCTATTTCTTATGGTAGTCATGAAATAATCTACGCCACCTTCGCTCAATGTTGTTACTTTAAATATATCGGTTATCTTTTGAGAAATCTCTAATACAAAAGCCATTATATAGTGTAATACAAATAAAAGACAAATTGCAGTTACCCAATCTACTAACATCTTTTTGTATTTTGCTTTATTCTCTGCTGATGAGCTTGATAATATTATTCTTATACCAATATATACTAATACACTTAATAGTGCTACTAAAGCAAATGTTCTAAAAGCATTATACCATGTTGCAATTACATTTCTTAATGTGTACGCAGTTGAATCATGTGAATATGTTGTAACATTTTCTGTTATTTCATATAAATTTCCTGTTCTACCCTGTACTCCAAATAATGTTAAAAGTGATTCAGTTAAATCGCTATTTGCACCAACCCAGAAGTACATTTTTCCATCATTTTCATTTTGCCATACTCTCCAATAAACAACCTGTCTTTCAGCTGCAATCGCATTTGCCCAAGCTCCCGTAATACCAAATAAAGCTAAAAACACTCCAGCAGATATCATACTTCCAACGTTAACTTCGATTTCTCCAATACCTGCACCAATAGTGAAATTACTTACTGCCTCTATCGCATCTATTGCACAAATTATGCTTATAATTCTTAAAGCAATCTCAGTTAGCTTCATGCTATCATAATGAACATTTACACTGTCTGGTGCTCCATAGCTCGATTTACAAGCTTCATATGACATTGCTCCCATTGAGCTATAGCTAAATGTTGTTTTCTGAACATCTACTTTTCCATTTTCTCCCTTTGGATTAAAAAAGTTAACATCCAGAGCAGGAATATTTCCAGCAAAAATTGCCGCAGGAGAATATTTTATCATATACAGGGTTATTGATTTTGATGATAGCAAACTTCCTGATGGTCCATCAATTTTAATCGCATCAGCAGTTAAAAGATTTGATAATACTTTTCTATCTTCTAAAAAAACCGATTGTAGTGTTCCTATTACATTATCTGCTATACCAATTAAAAAGTCTGTAATTGGAGTAAACAAAGCACCACCTTTACTACTTTGTTCATTAACGCTATCCTCTATTCCTAAAAAATTTTGTAAAGCACTCGTAGCATTTTTCACATTACTTGCACCTTCATTAGCCTTTTCTTCTCCGTTCTACTTCGGTTGCATATATGTAGTTTGGCATTGTAAAGTTAGTTAATATAACAAGCACTATCAATATTGAAACTATTTTACTAAATATTTTATAGTTTACAACTAATTTCATTTTTTTCTCCCATTTTCAACTAACTATTTTTTTCAGCCAGCTTATTTAAGTTTGTTTCCATAAATTCAAACTCTTTTCTTGTTGGTGTTATTTGTAAAATTGCTGTATCTCCACCTACTTTAAATAATCCTTCACCTATAGTACAAGTTACTAAGAAGTTTGCTTCACCTTCACTTAATTTGAATACTTCTTTTAGGTATTGTATTTCTGATTTATCTTGTGCTAAGAATAGTTTTGTATCAGAAGATGTTAAAACTGCTTGTGCTTCTGGTTTTTCATAAAAGTCTTGAAATCTCTGTGATACTATAGCTAATGACACATTTCTTTTTCTAGCACGTCTTGCCATTTTATTTAAGAAATCTACTGCCTCTGCGAAAGGTAATAACATCCAAGCCTCATCAACTAAAACTCTCTTTTTTGTTGCTCTGTTTCTATCTTCACTGTTTTTCTTTACAAATTTTTCCCATATCCAAGATAGTAGTATTTGTTGAGCAAGTGGTCTTGCAAATCTTTCTTCTAGTTGAGAAATATCTAGATTTATAAATGGTACACCTTCTAGTAAGTCAAATGTAGATTGTCCATCAAAGTATGCCATTTGTCCATTTAGTTCCCTTACATATTGTTTCATAACTTTCTTCAAATAACTATAATGGAATGTATAGTTTTCATCAGTGTTTTCCTCTGCCTTTCTAAGTAGAGTTTTATACCAAGATCCTATTGTAGGCATCTCTTTCTTTTCTCTTCCTAATCCTCCAATTCTTCCAACTTGCCCATTTATGTATAAGCTACTTGGATCTGCTGTAATACCACATCTTGTATATTCCTCAGCTACTGCTTCTGCAATTATTTGTTTTGTAAGCTCGTTTACTTCTTCACTTCTTGTACTTCCTCTTGCCATGGTAATTAGAGCCTGTGTTACGTCTTCAATTTTATTTTCAACATTTAATACTGTTCTTTCTCTTCCTGTAATTTCATCTTTAACTCTTTCTTCTTCTATATCAAACAAATTTATTATTGTATTTGATGTTGGACTAAGTACTACGTTTATTCCTCCCAAACTTTCTGCCACTATTTTATACTCGCCTTCCGCATCAAGAGCTAAACTTTCTATCCCCATTAATACTGCTGAACGAGAAATTAATGTTTTCATTGTAACAGATTTACCTGCACCAGATTTAGCAAATACAACCATGTTATAGTTTGCTAAACTTTGATGGAAATTATCAAATAAGACTGGTACTCCTGTTTGTTTGTTCATTCCTAGAGGAATTCCTGTTAAATGTCCAACTTCTGATGTAGTAAATGGGAATACAGTTGCCATTGAATTACGATCAAAAGTATGTTTTTTATTTATCGAATTTTTCATAAGTGGTACATTAGATTGAAATGCTTCATCTTGCATTGCCCATGCAGATTTTATTCCAACTAAAGTTTTAGAAAGTTCTGTTGCTAAAAGTTTTGAATATGCATCTAAACTTTGTAGGTTATATGCAAACAATGTTGCTACAACAGATGCCTCAAAAAGTTTATTAAAACCTGCTGCTATTTCATCTCTTAATCCCTCTGCTTCTAATCTTTTTTGAGATATTATACTTTCACGGTTTATATTTCCTCTATCAGCAGCAACAATTCTCTCTGTTTCTAATTGGTTTATTACCCTATTTAATTCATTTTGTGATTTTGCTTCTGGTACTGGATTAATATATACAGAAGTGTTAATATCCCCAAATAAGTACATATCTCTAAATAATTCTGGGAATGTACACATACGAGGTAAGCTTGATACAAAAAAACTTCTTGCATATCTAGTTGTATTTGATATGATTTCTAAATGATCAATATTAGATGCATCAATTCCTGATGG